>DATGEV010000361.1:0-6676 GCA_035309885.1 Sphingomonas sp. | reverse complement strand
ACATTGAGAGCGAAGCCCCATGCGCTACAACATCTCCCACGGCACGACCGGGTTCGCGGATCCCCCGAGGCCGTCCGTCGCCCCATTCCCCAGGGATGTCGACGCCATTCTCGATTTCGACCCGCTGATGTCTGCCCTTTTGTACGTGGCGGTCGCCGTCTTGCTGCTCACCCTATCCTTCGCGCTCATTCCAGCCCTTCTCAGTCCGGCATGAGCCCCAAGGAAAATCCTCGACACCGTCGATATTCTGCGGTGCGCGAACCACAGAAGGATAAGAATTATGAACGATCTTCTCGCTTTTGCTATCGAAGCTCATGGTGGAATTGAACGCTGGAATCAGTTTTCACGGTTGCGCGCCGAATTGTCGATCGACGGCGCCATCTGGCATCTCAAGCAGCAGCCCGGGCTGTTTACGAAAAGCGTCTTCGATATCGCCACGCACGAGGAGCAGGTGTCGATCTCGCCCTTTCTCGCCCCACATCTGCATACCGATTTCATTCCAAGCCGGCTTACGCTGAGCAACGATGGCGGCGCGATCGAGAAAGCTTGGGATGAACCGGAAACGGCCTTTGTCGGCCATGAGCAGGCAACGCCCTGGGCGCCGCTCCATGCCGCCTATTTCGCGAGTGAGGCGCTTTGGACGTACCTCACCAAGCCGTTTCTTTATACTTATCCTGGCTTTGAAAGCGAAGAAATCGAGCCCTGGCATGAGAATGGTGAGGAATGGCGCCGTCTTAAGGTTACCTTCCCGAACCATATCAAAAGCCACACCCGCACACAGATCACACATTTCGGCCCCGACGGGCTGGTGCGGCGGCATGACTATACCGTAGATGTGTTGGGTGGCGCGCCCGGCGCCAACTATGTCACGGAATATGCGGAATATCAGGGCCTGAAATTCCCGGCAAAGCGCCTTGTCTACGCCTATGATGACAAGCTGCAGAAGGTGCCCGATCCGCTGCTCGTGTCGATCGACTTTCACGACATCAAGTTGAGCTGACAGATAGGAGTATGTCGAGAAGCCTTCGGAGGATCTAAAGCATGTCCGATGCCAAATCCCTCCTCTTAGATGCCCCTGCTGCAATACTCGACGACAAGAAGGTCGCCGCCCTGTTCACGGAGGACGGCGTCGTCGAGCTGCCCTATCTGCAGTCGGTGGGCATCGCTCCCCGGTATCAAGGATGTGCTGCCATCGAAGGCTTCTACGACGTTGTGAAGCAGCTCTATCCGGACTTTGCATTCGGGGATCATCATGAGAATGTGCGGCTTCGACCGCGCGATAGAGCCCGCCAACAGCTCAGCGCGATCGGCAACCCATGGATCTCGCGACATGCCCAGGCCTCGCTCCGTCCATGCGCGAGCTCTCGGCAGAGACGCGCCGTCGAAACCGGACAGCTTCACGCAATCCCTAATGCAGAGAGCTCGCGAGCAGTCCGTTTCAGCGCCGGCAAATAGCGTGAGCGCAATTCGGCCAATGTCACACGGGCAGCCTGGGTCCCGATATTCATCGCAGCGATGACGCCCGATTTCCCGATCACCGGCACCGCGATGGAGCGCAGGCCAAGCTCGAGCTCCTGATCAATGATCGCATAGCCTTCCTCCGCCACATGATCGAACAGGGCAAGCAGGCTCGATGGCTCCGTCACCGTTTTCGTCGTTCGCGCGACCAACTCGGCGCGGCGTAGATAGGCCTCCTGGGCTGGCCTCGGCTGCCCTGCCATCAGCACCCTTCCCATCGAGGTGCAGTAGATCGGGAGTCGACTGCCGGCCCGCAGTGCAATCGACATGATCCGGGATACCTCGGCACGCGCGACATAATAGACCTCGTCCTCCTCGATGACGCCGAGCGAACAGGACTCGTGCAATTCGTCTCGGAGCTGGTCCAGCAGCGGCTGCGCGCGCATCGCAAGCGTGCTGGATGAGAGATAGGCGTAGCCGAGCGCCAGAACCTTGGGACGCAGCATATAATTTGCGCCGTTCTGCAGCGCATAACCCAGCCGCACGAGCGTGTGCAGACAGCGTTTGACGGCCGGACGGCTCAGGCCGGTCAGGCGGCTGGCCTGCGCGATCGTCATCGGCCGCTGCTCGTCCGCAAAGCAACGGAGCACAGCGAGCCCCCGGGCAAGCGAGGTCATGAACTCCGGATCGCCCATGGCATCGAACGACGAATGATCCTGCATCCCATCATCCCATAGTAACCGATAATCGGACAATATAACGTTTATCGGTTGACGCAAGTGACCGACAGGATGACACCTCCATCAAGCATGAATTCCGAAGCCTGGAGACTCGGATGATCGACAAGCAGCTGGCCAATGCGGAAGCAGCGGTCGCGGATATCACCGACGGAGCATCGATCATGATCGGCGGCTTCGGCACGGCCGGAATGCCGGATGAGCTCATCAGCGCCTTGATCGGACGCGGTGTCGGCAATCTCACCATCATCAACAACAATGCCGGCAACGGCGAAACCGGCGTCGCAGCGCTCATCAAGGCGGGCCGGGTGAGGAAGATCGTCTGCTCATTCCCCCGCCAGACCGACTCGCATCATTTCGACGCAGCCTATCGTGCGGGCCAGATCGAGCTGGAACTGGTGCCGCAGGGCAATCTGGCCGCGCGGATCGAGGCGGCGGGCGCGGGCCTCGGCGCCATCTTCACGCCGACGGGCTACGGAACAATGCTCGCCGAGGGCAAGGAGACCCGCGAGATCGACGGCAAGCATTATGTGCTCGAATATCCGATCCACGCCGATTTCGCGCTGATCAAGGCGCACAAGGGCGATCGCTGGGGCAATCTCGTCTATCGCAAGACCGCGCGCAATTTCGGGCCGATCATGGCGATGGCGGCGAAGACCACGATCGCGCAGGTCTCCGAGATCGTGCCCCTGGGCGAAATCGCCCCCGAGGTCGTGATCACGCCCAGCATCTTCGTTCAGCGCGTCGTCGAGATCGCGCCCGCACGGCCCCAGGCCATCGCCGCCTGACCGGGAGAAGCCTCATGAACCATTTGAACCGTGACCAGATGGCCGCCCGCGTCGCCCGCGACATTCCCGAAGGCGCCTATGTGAACCTCGGCATTGGCCTGCCGACAAAGGTCGCCAACTATCTGCCCCTCGATCGAGAGATCTTCCTCCAGAGTGAGAACGGCCTGCTCGGCATGGGCCCCGCCCCCGCCCCCGGAGAGGAGGACTGGGAGCTCATCAACGCCGGCAAGCAAGCCGTCACGCTGCTCACCGGCGGCTGTTATTTCCATCATGCCGACAGCTTCGCGATGATGCGCGGCGGGCATCTCGACATCTGCGTGCTCGGCGCGTTCCAGGTCTCGGTGAAGGGCGATCTCGCCAACTGGCATACCGGGGAGCCCGGCGCGATCCCCGCCGTGGGCGGCGCGATGGATCTCGCGATCGGCGCCAAGCAGACCTTCGTGATGATGGAACTGCTCACCAAGCAGGGCGAGAGCAAGCTGGTGGAAGCCTGCACCTATCCCCTGACCGGTCTCGGCTGCGTCTCGCGCGTCTATACCGATCTCGCGGTCTTCGAAGTGGGCCCTTACGGCGCCGGCGTGATCGAGATGGTGGACGGCCTGGCCATCGAGACACTGCGCGAACTCACCGGGCTGGCTCTGGCCTACCCCGCTTACACCCAGGCCGCTTGAAGCCAGACCAACAAGAGAAGACGATCCATGACCGAAGCATTCATCTGCGACGCCGTCCGCACGCCGATCGGCCGCTATGGCGGCAGCCTCGCCAGGATACGCGCCGACGATCTTGGCGCGTTGCCGATGAAAGCGCTGATCGAGCGCAATAAGGATCTCGATCCCGCCGCGATCGAGGACGTCTTCTACGGCTGCGCCAATCAGTCCGGCGAGGACAACCGCAACGTCGCGCGCATGAGCCTGCTGCTCGCCGGCCTGCCGCACACGGTACCCGGCGTGACGCACAACCGGCTCTGCGCTTCCGGGCTTGATGCCGTAGGCGCCGCGGCGCGGGCAATCCGCAGCGACGAGATCAGCCTTGCCATCGCCGGCGGCGTCGAAAGCATGACGCGCGCGCCCTTCGTGATGGGAAAGAGCGATGGGCCTTTCGGCCGCAACCAGAAGATCGAGGACACGACGATGGGCTGGCGCTTTGTCAACCCCGCGCTCGACACCCTCTACGGCACCGAGACGATGCCGAGGACGGGCGAGAATGTCGCCGAGGACTATAAGGTCGTCCGGGACGATCAGGATGCGTTCGCGCTCCGCAGCCAGCTGCGCGCGGTCGCGGCCCAGCAGAGCGGCTTCCACGCGGAAGAGATCATCGCCGTCACGGTGCCGGGAAAGAAGAAGGGCGAGACCGTCGAGGTGTCGATGGACGAGCATCCCCGCGCCGACGCCAGCGTCGAGGCGTTGCAGAGGCTGAAACCGCTGTTCGGGCCTAACGGCACCGTCACCGCCGGCAACGCTTCGGGGATCAACGACGGCGCCGCCGCGATGATCATCGCGAGCGAGGCGGCGGCGAAGGCGCACGGATTGAAGCCCCGCGCCCGCATCCTGGGCATGGCGTCGATCGGCGTCGAGCCGCGCGTCATGGGCATCGGGCCTGTCACTGCGATCCAGAAGCTGACGGCACGCCTCGGCCTCACCATCGCCGACTTCGACGCGATCGAGCTCAACGAGGCCTTCGCCAGCCAGTCGCTCGCCGTGCTGCGCACGCTGGGCCTCCCGGACGATGCGCCGCATGTCAACGCCAATGGCGGCGCGATCGCGCTCGGCCATCCGCTCGGCATGACCGGCGCGCGCCTTGCCCTGACGCTCGTCCATCAGCTCGAGAAGAGCGGCGGCAAGCGCGGGCTGGCGACGCTCTGCATCGGCGTCGGCATGGGGCTCGCACTCGCCGTCGAGCGCATTTGAGCTAGGTTACGGCGCCCCGCTTGCCCGCGCGGGGCGCCGGCCCTGGCGGCAAGGCCCCTCCGCCTTGCCGTAGGGACTTTCCGAAGCCGTGCTGCCAATGTCGCGAAGCGATTTGGAACCGAGTGTTTCCTACTCGGTGATCAGGCAATCACAGCGAAGCCGGGGCGATCCGCCCTAGGCGCACTCGACCACAGACGCCGCGACAAAGCGGGCCATGGCATCGGCCAGTTCGACAGGAGCCTCGAGCGGCGCAAGATGCGCACAATGGAGTTCGAGCGCTTTCGCCCCCGATATCGCGGACATGAGATGCTCGCCATGGCCCCGATAGGGTGTGGACGTGTCGAGATCGCCGCTGATCACCAAGGTCGGAACTGAAATGCCCGGCAGCCGGCCCAGAATGTTCATGTCGCGGATCGCCGCGCCGCAGCCCGCATATCCCGCAGCGTTCATACTCCTCAGGCCATGCTCGACATTGGTAGCCGTCGCCGGATGGCGAGCGATGAACTCCGGCGACAGGAAACGACCCATCGCCAAAGACACGATCGCTTCCATGCCTTCGCCGCAAACGGTATCGATCCGCGCCTGCCACGCCTTGCTGTCCATCGTTGCCGACGTGCAGATCGGAACAAGCCCCGACACCCTCTCGGGATGATCGAGTGCGAGCTGCATCGCGATCATGCCGCCCAGCGAGACACCCGCGATCACCGCCTTGTCGATCCCAGCCGCGTCGAGTACCGCCAACGCATCCTGCGCCAGCATTTCGAGGCTATAGTCACCGGCCGGCACGGAAGATTCGCCATGCCCGCGCGTATCCATGCGGACCAGGCGATAGTCCCCGAGGCGAGGCACCACCTCGTCCCAAAGACGTCTGTTCGTTCCAATCGAGTTGAGCAGCAGCAGCGCGGGCGCGTCCTGCGGCCCCTTCGCAGTCCATGCCAGACGAACATCGTCGCGCACGACAAAAGGCATAAAATATCCTTCTAACCGAGATCGCCGCCGGCAACCGGGAGGATGCTCCCGGTGACGTAGCTGGCCTCGTCGGAGGCAAGAAAAAGGATCGGCGCCACCTGCTCGTCGATGGTGCCGTAACGTCTGAGGAAGCTGGATTCGGTGACCTGATCGACCACCTGTGCCATCCATGCCTTTTCCTCGGGCGTGTCGCCCTCGGCATTGCGCGGAACGCGCCGTGGCGGCGCCTCGGTGCCGCCGGGAGCGGTCGCGACCACGCGGATGTTGCGCGCCGCATATTCCATCGCGAGGCTCTGGGTCATGGCATTGATGCCGCCCTTGGCTGCCGAGTAAGGCACACGATGAATGCCACGCGTGGCGTTGGAGGACACATTGACGATGGTGCCACGCCCCCTTGCGAGCATGTGCGGGAGCGCCGCGTGGCACGACCACAAGGTCGGCATCAGCGAGCGGCGGATCTCCGCTTCGATTTGCTGTGGCTCGAACGCGTCATAGGGACGCATCCGGATCGCACCGCCGACATTATTGATCAAAATATCGATGCCGCCGAAGCAACGCACGGCCTCGGACATGGCCGCAACGGCGCCGTCGTGGGTTTCGAGGTCACAGACGCAGCCCTGCCCCCTGCCGTCCGCTTCTGCCGCGACCTGGACTACGAACTCGGCCCTGTCGACCAACAGGACGTGGCCGCCCTCGGCAGCGGCACGCAGGGCAACCGCGCGACCGATCCCCTGTGCCGCCCCGGTGACGACGAGCACCTTGCCTGCAAAGCGATCGGCGAAAATCATGCCGGCACCAGCTCGCTCGCCGCAAACTT
>DATGEV010000360.1:0-17955 GCA_035309885.1 Sphingomonas sp. | reverse complement strand
GAGAACGCGCATGTCCGCAAGGGCGACCTGCTCTTCCAGATCGATCCCGTCCCGCATCAGGCGGCGGTGAACCAGGCGGAGGCCGACCTCGCACTGGCTGAAGCGACGCTGGGAACCCAGCAGCGTGTGGTTTCGACCCAGCAATCCACCGCTGTCGTCGCGAACGACCAGATCCGGCGCGCCGAAGCCAACCGCGCGCTGGCACAGCGGACGGTGGAGCGGCTCCAGCCGCTGACCGCCAGTGGGTATGTTCCGACCCAACAGCTCGATCAGGCGCAGACCGCGCTGCGCGACGCCACCACCTCGCTCGCGCAGGCTCGCGAGCAGCAAGCCGCCGCCCACCGCGCTGTCGACACGGTCGCGGGCGCATTGGCCTCGGTACGCGCGCGACAGGCGGCGCTGGCCATCGCACGCCGCGCGCTCGAGGACACAACGGTGCGCGCGCCGCATGACGGGCGCGTGGTCGGGCTTGTCGTCTCGTCGGGCGAGATGGTGGCGCCATCCCAGTCGCTGTTCACGCTGGTCAACTCGGATGAGTGGTTCGCGGAGGGCAATTTCCGCGAGACGGCGCTGAAGGCGATTTCGGTCGGCGACTGCGCGACGGTCTATTCGATGATCGACCGCTCCCAGCCGCTCAAGGGTGTGGTGGACGGCATCGGATCGGGCGTGCTCGACACGGAGCATATCAACCTGCCGCGTTCGGTCCCCTATGTCGAACGATCGCTGAACTGGGTGCGCGTCGAGCAGCGTTTTCCCGTCCGCGTCCGCCTCACCCATCCGCCCGAGCAGCTCATGCGCCTTGGCGCGAGCGCGGTGATCGAGGTCCGCCATGGCGCCCAATGCCGATGAACCGCGCAGCATCTGGCACGCGCTGCCGGCACTGCTGGGGCCGTCGCCCGAGCGGATCGAATTCGCATTCCGGCTGGCGCTGATCTGCGCGCTGACCACGCTCGTCACGGAGATCTACCAGACGCCGAGCCCCGCGCTGACGGTCTATATCGCCTTCTTCGTCAATCGGCCGGACCGGACGACCAGCCTGATCCTCAGCGTTGTGATGACGCTGGTTATCACGCTCGTGATCGGGCTGGCGATCCTGCTGGCCAAGGCGGTGCTCGACGTGCCCGGCTGGCGCGTGGTGACGATGGCGGCGATCTCGTTCGTCTTCCTTTTCCTGGGCTCGGCGAGCAAGCTGCGCCCGCTGGCGAGCACGATGGCGCTGATCGTCGCCTATGCGCTCGATCTGCTCGGCAACGCGCCGCAGGGCGAATTGGCGACGCGGGCGCTGCTCTATGCCTGGCTGTTCGTCGGCATGCCGGCGGCCGTGTCGCTTGTGACGAACCTGCTGATCGCGCCCGCACCGCGCCGGCTGGCCGAGCGAGCACTGGCGGAGCGGCTCCGCGCCGCCGCCGCGATGATGCGGGGGAATGCGTCTGTACCCTACGAGCAGGCTTTCGCCGGTTCTCTGCGCGCCGGCATGGCCGAACCGCTCGACCAGATCCGGCGCGCGGGGCTCGAAAAGACGGCGCCGGCGCGCGACCTCGCCGCGCTGACGCAGGCGGCGCGATCCACTGCCCCGCTTCTCTTCCTGGTCGACGCCATCGTCCGCGACGGCGCGACGCCGAAGACGTGGCGCCAGCGCGTCGCCACCGTACTGGAGGAGATGGCGTCCGCCTTCGAGGCAGGTGGCTATCCGGTCAACATCGCGGTGTCGGCCGCGACGGATCCGGTCCCCGGATCGCCGCTCTCAGTCACACTCATGGCCGATCTCGAAGCCACGCTCGCCACGTTCACGACACAGCCCGAGGCGCCGGCCGCCCCCGCGCCCAGGGAGGCCGGCGGATTCTTCCTGCCCGATGCCTTCACCAATCCCGCGCATGTCCGCTACGCGCTCAAGACCACCGTCGCCGCGATGACCTGCTACATCCTCTATTCGCTGCTCGACTGGCCGGGCATCCATACCTGCCTCATCACCTGCTACATCGTCTCGCTGGGCACGACCGCGGAGACGGTCGAGAAGCTCGGCCTCCGTATCCTCGGCTGCCTGATCGGGGCGGCGGTGGGGATCGGGGCCATCGTGTTCGTGATGCCCTCGCTCGAATCGATCGGCGCGCTGATGGCCATCGTTTTCGTCGGCGGTCTCGCCGCGGCCTGGGTCGCGGCGGGAAGCCCCCGCATCTCCTACGCCGGATTCCAGATCGCGTTCGCCTTTTTTCTGTGCGTTATTCAGGGCGCGGGCCCAGCGTTCGACATGACCATCGTGCGTGACCGCGTGATCGGCATCCTGTTCGGCAATCTGGTCGTCTATGTGATCTCCACCAGCGTCTGGCCGGTCAGCGTGAGCCGCCGTATCGACCCGGCGATCGCGGCGCTGCTCCGGCGGCTGGGCACCACCGCGCGCGCCAGCCTTCCCGCCGCCCGGCGCGACCTCGTGCCGGCGACGCAGGCGGCGATCGGGGCGGTGCAGGCCGATCTCGATCTGGCACGCTACGAGCCCGACGCGATCCGCCCATCGTCCGACTGGCTGCAGCATCGGCGGAAGGCCATCGACGCGATCGTCGCGATCGAGGGGCCGCTCTTGTTGAGCGGGCAGGATTCCCCCGCCTTTCTCGCCACCACGGCGCGTCGCCTCGATGCGCTTGCCGACCGTCTCGATCATCGACCAGACGTGCACGCGGACGGTGCGGCGAGCGGCAACCCACCACTGCGCTCGCCGGCAAGCCCGCCCTCTCCCCGACAAAGGCTGCATGGGATCGTGAATGAGCAACTGGATGTTCTGGAGCAGACCATTGCTGGCTGATCGTCGCAGAGCAGGCCGATATGTGGCCGGGATAGCCTCTCTCGCGCTGGCAACCGCGCTCTCAGGCTGCGCCACCTCCGCGCTCGACCGCGCGCCCGCCCAACCCGATCGCCCGTGGCAGCCGGCGACGACATCCGGCGGCGAGATCCTCCCCGGCGCATCCCCGGCGCGATCCGCAGCGACCGCCCCGCAGGGCTATGTCCTTCCGGCCAACCCTGCCGCCGCGACGATGCCGGCCGCACCGACCATCGATCCCGCCCGGACCTACGATCTGCCCGATCTGATCGACATCGCCGAAGCGACCAATCCCGAGACGCGCATCGCCTGGAACGAGGCGCGCAATGCCGCGCTCGCGGCAGGGATCGCGCGGAGCACCTATCTGCCTCGGATCACCGCCAGCGCGCTCGGCGGTTACCAGACCGCGCATGGCAGGGGATCCACGCTGAGCCTGAACGGGGATCAGGACGTGACCGCCTCGGGCAGCATTTCAGCACTCTCGCTGCAATGGTTGCTGTTCGATTTCGGCGAGCGCTCGGCGATCGTGGAGGCCGTCGATCAGGGCACTGTCGTCGCCAACATTCTCTTCACGGCCGCGCATCAGAAGCTGATCCACGATGTCAGCCTCGCCTTCTACGCCTATTCGGCCGCCCGCTCGCGCGCGTCGAGCGCCGCCCGCTCGCTGCAGGACGCGCAGGACGTCCAGCGCGCCGCCGAGGACCGCTACAAGCACGGCATCGGCACGGTGATCGAGGTCGCACAGTCCCGCCAGGCGACAGCGCAGGCTCGCCTCGCCCAGGTCCAGGCGGAAGGCGCCACACAGGATGCCTCGATCACGCTGATGACTGCGATGGGTATCCCGCCGCTGACCAAGCTCAAGATCGCCGACGTCGGTGGCCGGCCGCTGTCGCCCGCGATGGAATCCCCGGTCGAGCAGATCCTGTCCACCGCACTGGCCCGACGGCCGGACGTGCTTGCCGCCTACGCAGCCCAGAAAGCCAGCCTCGCCAATGTGCGCGCGGCGCGCGCCGAGTTCCTGCCCAAATTCTTCGTCTCGGCGACCGGCGCCTATACGACGGGCGGCCTCGATATCACCACCATTCCCTCGGTCGGCGGCAGCCAGGCCCCGACCGTCAACCTCTCCAATCGTCGGCTCGGCGCGACGATCGTGGGCGGTGTGACCATCCCGCTCTACGACGGCGGAACACGTGACGCCGCGCTGGAACAGGCGAAGGCGCGCGCCGACAATGCAGGCCTCGCGCTCACCCGCGTCAAGGAGGAGGCGGTGCGACAAATTGTGATCGCCGACAACGCGCTGCGCACCAGCCTCGCCGCCCATGACGCCGCCAACGCGCTCCTTGCGGCGACGCAGACCACCTATGACGCGGCGCTGGCCGCCTATCGCCACGGCGTCGGCTCGTCGACCGACGTGCTGGTCGCCGAACGACAGTTGCTCGAAGCCCGGAACGGAGCGGCCGACATCTACAGCACCGCGCTCTCCGCCGCGGCGACGCTCGCGCTCGCCACCGGGAGCCTCGGCACCGCCCCGCAATAGGCAAGGCTCGCGACTATAGGCACGAGGCGCCAGTCACGATAGGACAGGACTTTCCCTCCACTGTGATAGCGTCCCACCGATCCTGATGAGCGACATTTCGACACAGGCTGGCCGCCCCACCATCCGCGACGTGTCGCGTCTGGCCGGCGTGTCAATCAAGACCGTCTCGCGCGTACTCAACAACGAGAAATATGTCAGCGCCGAAACCCGGCAGCGCATCGAGGAGACCATGGCCCAGCTCGGCTTCCAGCCGAGCACGGCGGCCCGAGCGCTCGCCGGGCATCGTTCCTATCAGGTCGCGCTGATCTGCGACAATCCGAACCCCTGGTATGTCTACGAGGTGCAATTCGGCACCCGCCGGCGCTGCCAGGCGGATCGTATCCGCATGATCGCGCAACCCTATGATCGCAATTCGCCCACGCTTGTCGCCGAGATCATGAGCCTGATCGACCAGGCCCAGCCCGATGGCCTGATCCTGACGCCGCCCGCCTCCGACCACCCCACGCTGCTCGCCGAGCTCCAGCGGCGCGGCGTGCCGTTCGTGCGGATTCAACCCGGAGCACAGGTCGAGCTCACCTCGTCGGCCTATGTCGACAACGAGCAGGCGGCATTCGACATGACGGCGCACCTGCTCGGGCTTAGCCACAAGCGGATCGGCTTCATCGTCGGCGATCGCGGCTATGCGGCGAGCGGGCATCGCCTCAGCGGCTATATCCGGGCGCTGACCGATGCCGGGATCGGAATCGATCTCGAGCTCATCTGTCAGGGACAGTTCGACTTCGCATCCGGCGCGAGCGCGGCCGAACAGCTGCTGGCTCTACCCGATCGCCCGACCGCGATCTTCGCCTCCAGCGACGACATGGCGGCCGGCGCGCTCGCGACCGCGCATCGGCTTGGCGTGGACGTGCCTGGCGCGCTGTCGATCGCGGGCTTCGACGACACGCCGTTCGCGCCGATCGTATGGCCGGCGCTGACCACGGTGCATCAGCCGGTGCGGGAGCTCGCCGAAGCCGCGGCGGACCTGCTGCTCGCCGCGTCCGGCGCGATCGAACGGCGGCAGCTACCCCATTCGCTGGTCATCCGCGATACGACCGCCGCCCCCGGCATCGTTTGACGCCGATCATCCCCTATGACACCGTTATCTCATAATTAGAGGAGAGGCGGGTGGAGAGCACAATCGACAGGCGTCGCTGGCTGATCGTCGTCCTGGCGTTCACCGCGATCATGCTGAACTATGTCGACCGGCAGATCATCGCGCTGCTCAAGCCCACGCTGCAGGGCGAGTTCGGCTGGAACGATCGCGATTACAGCCACATGGCCTCCGCATTCCAGTTCTCTGCAGCGATCGCCTTTCTCGGCACTGGCTGGTTCATCGATCGCATCGGATTACGCAAGGGCTTCGCCTTCGGCGTCGGGCTGTGGAGCCTGGCCGGCATGGTGCATGCGGCGGTGAGCTCAGTCACCGGCTTCGTCGCAGCGCGCGCGGTTCTGGGCGCTGCGGAATCGATCGGCACCCCCGCCCAGGTGAAGACCGCGGCCGTCTATTTCCCGCCCGAGCAGCGATCAATGATGATCGGCATCGGCAATATGGCCTCCAATCTGGGCGCCGTCGCCGCACCGCTCACGATCCCGCCTCTCGCGCTGTGGCTCGGCTGGCGGGCCGCCTTTCTGATCACCGGCGGGCTGGGGTTCGTGTGGGTGGTCGCCTGGCTGATGGTCCGCCCCCCGCGCGAAGCCGCGGCCGCAGTGACGCAGGCCGCTAAGGTGCCCTGGGCCGCGATGCTGCGCGAGCGCCGGCAATGGGCCCTCGTCGCCGCCAAAACCTTCTCGGACAATGTCTGGTGGTTCCTGCTGTTCTTCACGCCGGACCTGTTCCACCGACGCTTCGGGCTCGATCAGGGCACACTGGGGCTGCCCGTCGCCTTCATCTACGCAATGGCGGCATTGGGATCCCTGTCGGGTGGTTTCCTGCCGTCGCGACTACTGATGCGCGGCGCCAGCACGGACCGGGCGCGCAAGGGATCGATGCTGGTCTATGCGCTGTTGATCCTGCCGACACCGTTGGTGATCTTCACGCACAGCGCCTGGGCGGGTGCGGCGCTACTCGGGCTCGCGCTGTTCGCGCACCAGGGCTTCTCCACCAACGTATTCGGCATGGCCACCGACATCTTTCCGTCGCGCATGGTCGGCACCGCGATCGGCATCGGCGCCTTCGCCGGCAACCTGGCCGGCATGGCGATGATCGAGGGCGCGGGCTGGTCGCTCGACAAGGGCTATGGCTATCCGCCGATGCTGATCATCTGCGGATGCTCCTATCTGGTCGCGCTGGCGCTGATCCAGCTGCTGGTGCCGCGCATCGTGATCGCCGAGCCAAGCACCGATCGGGCGGCCGTGCTCGCCCACTAATCGAGTAGGGGGGGCCTCGCGGTTCCCCCCTCCCACACCACCGGGCATATTTGCTCCGTACCACGGCGGTTTCCGATACGGTTTAACGCGGCGTGATGTTGAGCGAGTCTGACCAGACCGGCCTTGCCGCCCCCCCCGTTGTGCATGGCGACTGCAGCCCGCCACCGTACACAGCGCTTGCTCAATGGTGGGGAGTCCCACCCCGCCTCACGACGACGCAGTTGCCTTCAGCTAGCAGTTCCCACCAGCGGGCCTGCAAAGGACTTGCACCTCCTGCATCAACGCCGTGCCCGGCACACCAAAAATGGCCTCCCCGAACACTGTCCGGAGAGGCCCGAGGACCCCCTGGGTGGGGTTTTCAGAAATTCACGCGGCCGGTCACGCCATAGTAGCGATCGGCATCGCGGGGGATCTGGTAGCGATAGGAGCCCGCCGGGCCGCCATTCTGGATCGCCGCCGCATAGCTCTGGTCGAGCAGGTTGCGGACCTGGAAGCTCAGCCGATACTTGTCCCCACTGTCGCCAACGCCCGCCGACAGGTTGACGATGCCATAGCCTTTGATCGTCGCCAGTCGGCGCTGGACCGCGTCCGACGAGAACAGCGCGAGTTGCTTCGACTGGTAGTTGCCCTGCGCCCCGAAGAAGAAGTCGAACGCGCCCCCCGTCCGCCAGCGATAGTCGGCGCTGAGCGAGCCCTTCCACTTCGGCGCAAACTGGAGCGACGTGCCCTTGGGGATGACCGGCGTCGTCGGCGTCGGCTGGAAGAACTGATCGACATGCGCATCGGTGTAGGCGAGGCCGCCATTCAGCGAGAGGTCGCGCACCGGCCGCACCACGATGTCCGCCTCGGCACCGCGGGTCGAGACGGTGCCCGCATTGGTGAAACGCGTGACCACCACGCCAGCCACCAGATCCGGGTTATTCGCCTGGAAATTGTGATATTTGGCGTAGAAGGCATCGATGTTCAGTACCAGCTTGCCGCCGAACAGCGTGTTCTTGAGGCCGATCTCGTAGCTGTTCGAGGTTTCGGGCGCGATCACATTGGTGCCGGTCGCCGTCAGGTTGAAGAAGACGTTGAACGCCGGCCCTTTATAGCCCCGCGTATAGCTCGCATAGCCGGTGACGTTGTGCGTCACGTCGTACTGGAGCGCGGCCTTGCCCGACAGGTTGGTGTTGGTCGTCTTGCCGGTGAACGGCCCGAAGCTGCCGTTGATACCGGGCCCGGCCAGGATGGTGTCGCGACGGTGGAAGACGTTGAGCTGATCCGATGTGTAGCGCGCGCCGCCGATGAAACGGAAGCGATCGGTGAGGTTCATCGTGCCCTGACCGAAGAAGGACAGGTTCTTGAAGACCGAGCCGAAATCGGCCGTCGCGCTGGGGAAGGTCGTCGGGCCGGCGGCGGGGCCGCCGCAGGGAACGAGGTTCGTCGCCGTCGCGGTCGCCGCGGTGCAGGCGATATCGTTGCGGGTGAATACGCGCTCCGAGAAGGCGCGCGAGTAATAGACGCCCAGAACATAGGAGATGAACTGCCGGGTCGGCGAGGTCAGCCGGATTTCCTGGCTGAAGGTGTGTCCGATCTGCGGCCCGAAATCGTGGAGCTGGTTGAAGCCGGCATAGGCCTGCGACAGGAAATCGCCGTCGCGGATCTCGGTGTTCTTATAGTCGCGATAGGCGGTGATCGAGGTCACCGTCTGTGTGCCCACCGTGAAATCGCCCTGGAGCGAAAAGCCGTAGCCCGTCTCCTTGGTGCGGGTGATGAGATTCTGGTTGATCGTCCGCGTCTCGTCGCCCTTGGGCGTCGGCAACACCGAGAAGATCGCGTTGGTGATCGGATTGCCCTTTGCATCGAGCGCACCGGTGCCGATCAATTCCGCGCAGCAATCGTCGTTGTTGCGGTGATAATCGGCGATGAAGGCAAGCTTGGCCGTGCTCGACGGCTCCCAAGTCGCCTGGAAGCGGCCGCCATAATGCTTGTAGCCGTTGACCTTGTGGCCCACCGCCTGGTTATAGATATTACCGTCATAATGGCCGTAGAAGCCGGTGAAGCGGGTCAGGAAGTCGGGCGTGATCGGCACATTGACCGCGCCGCGAACGCGCACTTCGCTCTTGGAATAGAAGCTTCCTTCCGCATAGCCGCCGAAATCGCGCGTCGGCTGGGTCGTCACGATGTTGATCGCGCCAGCCGATGCGTTCTTGCCGAACAACGTCCCCTGCGGGCCGCGCAGCACTTCCAGCCGATCGATGTCGATCAGATCGCCGAACGCCTCGCCCGCCCGGCTGTAGACCACGCCATCGACGATCGTGGAAACCGAAGGCTCGCCCGCGATCGAGAAGGACGCGGTGCCGACACCACGCAGGAAGATCGACTGGTTGAGCGTGGTGCCCGACTTCTGGAAATTGAGTGACGGCACGAGACTCGCGGCGCTTTCGATACTCGGCTTGCCCGTCGCTGCCAGAGCATTGCCGTTCAACACCGAGACGGCGAGCGGCACTTCCTGAAGACGTTCGCTGCGCTTCTGCGCCGTCACGATGATCTCGCCCGACGATGCAGCCGGTGCCCCGGTGGCGGCGGCCGTGTCTTGCGCCCACACGGGCATGGCAACGCTCGCCAGAAGCGCCATTGCCGTCGTCGTCATCAGGCCCTTCATGCATCTCTCCCCTTTGAGCGCCAACGCCCATTCGCTGCCGCAAGGACCGGTATGAAGCCATCCGGTCTTTCTTTTCTGCGGTAATGCTATTCTTGAGTCCGAGACTAGAGTACCCTCGAGACAGCCCCAACGCATCGCATTACCCCTTCCCCTTACACCTTCTTGATGGCATAGGACAACGGTGTCCTACATCAAATCTCCATCTCCGCATCGCCTGCTCGGAACGAGCGGCATTTCCGTCAGCTCCATCGCCTGGGGCATGTGGCGTTTTGCCGGCAACGATACGGTCGCAGCACGCGTGCGCGTCGAAGCGGCGCTCGATGCCAGCGTCACGCTTCTGGACACAGCGGACATCTACGGCCCGGACAATGGCGAGCCGTTCGGCGCCGCCGAAGCGTTGCTCGGCCGTGTGTTGAGCGAGGCGCCGCAGCTGCGCGACCGCATGGTGCTCGCCACCAAGGGCGGCATCCGGATGGGCGTCCCCTACGATTCCGGCGCCGACTATCTCGCGCAGGCAATCGACGACTCGCTGACCCGCATGGGCATCGAGCGCGTCGAGCTCTATCAGATCCACCGCCCCGATCTGCTCACCCACCCGCAGGAAGTGGCGCGCACGCTCGAAGATGCGGTGAAGGCCGGCAAGGTCGCCGCGGTCGGCGTGTCGAACTTCACCGCAAGCCAGACCGCCACGCTGGCGCACCACCTCACCGTGCCGCTGGTCAGCCACCAACCGGAATTCTCCGCGCTGGCGATCACGCCGCTGTTCGACGGCGTGCTCGATCAGGCGATGACCCACGACATGGCGGTGCTCGCCTGGTCGCCGCTCGGCGGTGGTCGCCTCGCCAATCCCGCCGATGATCGGTCGCGCGCTGTGGTCGCCCTGCTCGATGCCAAGGCGGAAGAAGCCGGCGTCGATCGCAGCGCCGCCGCGTACAGCTGGATCATGGTGCATCCGGCCCGGCCGATCCCGATCGTCGGCACCCAGAACCCCAAGCGGATCGCGACAATCACGGACGCCTACAAGCCCCAATGGACCCGTGCCGATTGGTATCGCGTGCTGGAAGCATCGATGGGAGAGACACTGCCATGACGACAGGCGAATGCGAGGTCAGCTGGTTCTCGGCGCTGTGCGACGACGACTATGAGTTCCTCGGCGTGCCCGATCCCATGCTCAAATCGAGCTGGGAGCATTGCCGCGACATCGTGATGCAAGCCGAAACCGGTGGGTTCGACAATATCCTGCTGCCATCCGGCTACAGCCTCGGCATCGACACCACCGCCTTCGCCGCTGCGATCGCGACGCTGGTGAAGCGCATGCAGCTGCTGATGGCGGTGCGGATCGGCGAGAGCTGGCCGCCGCAGCTCGCGCGCCAAATCGCCACGATCGATCGCATTCTCGGCGGGCGGCTAACCGTCAACATCATCTCATCCGACATGCCCGGCGAGACACTCGCCTCCGCGCCGCGCTATCGACGCACGACCGAGGCGATGCAGATCCTCAAAACGCTGCTCAACGGCGAGCCGCTCGACCATGATGGCGAATTCTGGAAGCTGAAGCTCGATCCGCCGCGCATCGGCACCGTCTCGGGCAAGTGCCCGCCGCTCTATTTCGGTGGTCTGTCCCCCGATGCCCGCGAAGCGGCGGCGCAGGGCTGCGACGTCTATCTGATGTGGCCCGACAAGCAGGAAGCGGTGCAAGCGATCATCGACGACATGAAGGCGCGCGCCGCCAGGCATGGCCGCACGCTGCGCTTCGGCTATCGCGCCCATGTGATCGTGCGCGACACCGAGGCGGAGGCCCGTGCCGCCGCCGACCGGCTGCTCTCCAAGCTCGATGCCGCGCAGGGCGAGGCGATCCGGGCGAAGTCGCTCGATACGGCGTCGGCGGGTGTCGCGGCACAGGCGGCGTTGCGCGAGAACGCCTCCGATGATGGCTATGCCGAGCCCCATCTTTGGACCGGCGTCGGCCGGGCCCGCTCGGGCTGCGGTGCTGCGATCGTCGGCGATCCCGATCAGGTACTGGCCAAGCTCCAGTCCTATCGCGCAATGGGGATCGAGGCGTTCATCCTGTCCGGCTATCCACACGCCGCCGAAGCGGATCTGTTCGCCCGGCACGTGCTGCCGAAGCTGGACCACGGCCCGCTCAGCCGGGCTTGAAGGCGCCCGTCGTCGGCTATCAAAAGGCCAGCGAAGAAGGAGAAGGATGGCATGGCGGATGGGAGCAACGCCCCGCTGATCGTCGGGATCGGCGGGACGACGGTGGCGGGATCGTCCAACGAGCGCGCGCTGGTGCTGGCCCTCGAGGCAGCGCGCTCGGCCGGCCTGCGGACCCGACTGTTTGGCGGCGAGGCACTGGCCGCCCTTCCCCTCTACGTGCCCTGCCTTTCGGATCGGACGAGCGGCGAGCATGATCTCGTCGCCGCCGTCCGGGAAGCATCCGGCATCATCATCGCCAGTCCCGGCTATCATGGCGGCGTGTCAGGTCTCGTGAAGAACGCGATCGATCTGATTGAGGAGACCGCGCGCGATCCCCGCCCCTATCTTGACAACCTGCCCGTCGGCCTGATCGCCACCGCCTATGGCTGGCAGGCGACCGGCAGCACCATCGCGGGGCTGCGCGCGATCGTCCACGCGCTTCGTGGCTGGCCCACGCCATTCGCGGCAGCGGTGAACAGCGCCGTCTGTCGCTTCGATGCCGAGGGCGGCTGCAGCGAGGCCGCCGTAGCGGAGCAGCTTGCACTGGTCGGCCGGCAAGTGGCTGACGCGGTACTGCGCGATGCGCGGCGGGTGTCTCACTGGTGTACCTCCGGGCTGGTGAACACTACGCCGCTACGCGCCTTCGCGTCCAACAGCCCGGAGGTACACCAGTGAGCGTGTCGCTCACGCCCGTCGCGGGCGGGTTCGATCTGCACGCTGATGACCATCTCATCGTCCGCCACCGCGCTGACGCGCCGGCGCTGTTCGTCGGCCGAGGGCGGCCCGATATCGCCATGTATCGCGGCAATTTCGACATTTCGGATCGCCTCGACGAACGGATCGCGCTGCGCCACGCGACGCGGACCGGGGCTGGGATCGCGCTCTCGGCCGAGCCGGGCGGGCCCGTGCTGCTCACCCTCGCGGTCGTGGATGGCGCGCTCGCCCTCTCCTCGCCCGATCCGTCGCTCAACCGCTGCTGGCTACGCACGATCGCCGAGCCCGACGAGCGCGTGTGGGGCGCGGGCGAGCAGATGTCCTATTTCGATCTTGCCGGCCGCCGCTTTCCACTGTGGACGTCGGAGCCCGGCGTTGGCCGCGACAAATCGACTTTCCTTACCTTCCAGTGCGATCGCGATAGCCATTCGGGTGGCGACTATTGGAACACAAACTATCCGCAGCCGACCTATGTCTCCTCGCGCCGCTACGCGCTGCATGTCGAAACCAGCGCCTATGCCTGCTTCGATTTCCGCGACCCCGCCTTCCACGAGATCGAGGCGTGGGGGATTCCGGCGCGAATCGAGCTGTTCGCGGCACCGAGCTTCGTCGGCCTCGTCTCGGCGCTGTCGTCGCGCTTCGGCCGGCCGCCGCGCCTGCCCGAATGGGCCTATTCGGGAGCGATCCTCGGCCTCAAGGACGGCGCGCGCAGCTTCGACCGCATGGAGGCGATCATCGCCGCCGGCGCGGCCGTCACGGGGCTGTGGTGCGAAGACTGGGTGGGACTGCGCGTCACCAGCTTCGGCAAGCGCCTCTTCTGGGACTGGAAGGCTAACGAGGCCCGTTATCCAGAGCTGCGCCAGAAGGTCACCGAACTCGCCGACCGGGGCATCCGCTTTCTCGGCTATGTGAACCCCTATCTGGCGATCGACGGAAGCCTCTATCAGGAGGCGCTGGCCGCCGGTTATCTCGCGCTCCGGCTCGATGCCGACGAACCTTATCTGGTCGATTTCGGCGAGTTCGATTGCGGCATCGTCGACTTCACCAACCCGGCCGCCGCCAACTGGTTCGCGGATCGCGTGATCGGATGCGAAATGCTCGATTTCGGCCTATCCGGCTGGATGGCCGATTTCGGCGAATATCTCCCCACCGACGTGCGCCTCGCCAACGGCATGGACAGCCTGCTCGCCCACAATGCGTGGCCGACCATCTGGGCGGAGGTGAACGCCCGCGCGGTGGCCTCGCGGGGGAAAACCGGCGAGGCCGTGTTCTTCATGCGGGCGGGCGGCACCAATGTCAGCCGCCATTGCCCGCTGCTCTGGGCGGGGGACCAGTCGGTCGACTTCTCGCGCCATGACGGGATCGGCACAGTGATCCGCGCGGCGCTGTCCTCGGGGCTGCTGGGCAACGCCTATCACCACAGCGATCTGGGCGGCTACACCAGCGTCTACGGCAATGTCCGCACGCCCGAGCTGCTGATGCGCTGGGGCGAGCTTTCCGCCTTCTCGCCCGTGATGCGGAGCCATGAGGGCAACCGCCCTGATAACAATCTCCAGCTCGATGGGGACGCGGACGTGCTCGCCCATTTCGTCCTGATGAGCCAGGTCCACGCCGCGCTGACGCCCTATGTCGCGACGCTGTGCGAGGAGGCGGCGGCAACCGGCCTCCCGCTCCAGCGCCCGCTGTTCCTCGATTATGAGGCGGATGCAGCCTGCTGGGCAGTCGAGACGCAATATGCCTATGGCCGCGACCTGATCGTGGCGCCCGTGATCGAGGCCGACGCGCGGCGCTGGAACGCCTATCTGCCTGCCGGCGCGACATGGATCCACCTGTGGTCCGGTGCAGCCCATGCAGGTGGCGCCACCGTCACGGTCGACGCCCCGATCGGCCGGCCGCCCGTCTTCTACCGGGCGGACAGCCCCCACAAGCCCCTGTTCGCCGACATCGCCGCCCGCTTCGGCTGAGGCTCAGCCGAGCAGCAGCCACGCGGCGGCGAGCGCCAGCACCAGCGCGGTCAGCGACGAGGCCAGGATCACCAGCAGCGGACGCGGTCCGGTCTCGAGCAGCGATCCCATCGGCGCACGGATGCCCGTCGCCGCCACCGCGCAGGCGAGGAAGGCGGTCGCAAGCGTCTGCGCGCCTTTGCCGATCACAGCAGGAATGATACCGGTTGAATTGACCCCGGCCAGCGCGAAAAAGCCCAGCACGAACCACGGCACCAGCGCCGCCTTGGCCTTGCCGCTCCCCTCGCCCGGGAAGAACAGCGCCACCAGCGCCAGCACCGGCGCGAGCAATGCCACGCGAGTCAGCTTGACGATCGCCGCCACCTGCCCGGCGCGTTCGGAGAAGGAATAGCCCGCGCCCAGCGCCTGCGCGACGTCGTGGATCGAGGCGCCGAGCATGAAGCCCGCCTGATTGTCGCTGAACCGCATCACATGAGCGATCAGCGGGTAGAAGAACATCGCCGCAGCGCTCGCCGCCGAGATGCCAACCAGTACCAGCGCGAGCTGCGCCTGACTGGCCCGCTTCTCGCCCAGCGTCGTCGCCAACGCTAGCGCAGCCGATGCCCCGCAGATCGCGACCGCGCCGCCCGCAAGCGTGCCGAACGCCGCGTCGAATCCGGCCGCCTTGGCCACGACGACACCGGCCATCATCGTCAGCAGCAGGATCACCGCCACCGCCAGCAGGCTCGGCCAGCCCAGCGCAAGAATCTGCTCCAGCGTGATGCGCGCGCCGACCAGCACAATGCCCCAGCGCAGCAAGGTTCGCGAGGCGAAGCCCAGCCCCGGCGCCATGCGCTTGTCCGCCGACAGGAAGTTGAGCGCGAGCCCGATCAGCAGCGCCATCAGCGTCAGCGGGGCGCCATAATGATCGGAAACGAAGCTCGCCGCCATCGTCGCCAGCGCGGCGACCATCAGGCCCGGGAGATTGTCACGCCAGCCGAGCCTGCGCCCGGTATCGGGTTCAATGTCGTTGTAGAGATCGGCCGCAGCGGGCAGCGGCACAGCAGAGGACATGATCAGCCTTCCGTCAGCGTTTTGCGCAGTGCACGATGCCAGCCGTCGACCAGCCCCGTGCGCTCGGCGGCGGCCATATGGGGCTCGAACCGGCGTCCGCGCTGCCAGGTTCGGGCGAGCGCGTCGGTATCCGGCCACAGGCCGATCGCCAGGCCAGCGAGGAAAGCGGCACCGAGCGCGGTCGTTTCCAGATCCACCGGCCGTTCGACGGGCGTGTCCAGCATGTCGGCAAGAAACTGACACAGCCAGTTGTTGGCCGCCATGCCGCCATCGACGCGGATCATGCCCGGCGATGTGCCACCATCGGCGACCATCGCGTCCGCAAGGTCGAGCGTCTGATAGCCCACTGCCTCCAGCGCCGCGCGCGCAAGATGCGCGGCGGTCACGCCGAAGGTCAGGCCGAAGATCGCACCGCGCGCGTCCGGATCCCAATGGGGCGCGCCCAGCCCGACAAAGGCCGGCACCATATAGACGCCATGGCTGTTGGGGATGCGCGTCGCCATGTCATCGGTCTGCGAGGCGTGGGTGATCACGCCGATGCCGTCGCGCAGCCACTTCACCGCCGCGCCGGCGACGAAGATCGAGCCTTCGAGCGCATAGGTCATCCGGCCGTTCAACCGATAGGCCGGCGTGGTCAGCAACCGGTGGCGGGAATCCAGCATCGTCTCGCCGGTATTGAGCAGCATGAAGCAGCCGGTGCCATAGGTCGATTTCGCCATGCCGGGCGCGAAGCAGGCCTGGCCGAACAACGCCGCCTGCTGGTCGCCCGCCATGCCGGCGATCGGGATTTCGGCATCGAAGAGGCCGGGCGCCGTGGTGCCGAACAAATACGCGTTGTCGTGCACTTCGGGCAGCACCGCCTCGGGCACGTCGAGCAGGCGCAGCAGGTCCGGATCCCATTGCTGCCGCCGGATATCGTAGAGCATCGTGCGGCCGGCATTGGTGACATCGGTGGCGTGGACCTTGCCGCCGGTCAGCCGCCATAGCAGGAAGCTGTCGATCGTGCCGAAGGCCAGTTCGCCCTTCGCTGCCCGTGCGCGCGCACCGGGCACCCTGTCCAGAATCCAGGCAAGCTTGGTGCCCGAGAAATAGGGATCGAGCAGCAGCCCCGTGCGCTCGCGAACCAGAGGCTCGGCCCCGTCCGCCTTGAGTTTGGCACAGGTATCCGCTGTGCGGCGATCCTGCCAGACGATCGCGTTGTGGATCGGCGTGCCGGTCGCGCGATCCCACACGATGACAGTCTCGCGCTGGTTGGTGATGCCGATCGCCGTGATGCCGGCGGCGCCGACGCCACTCTTCTCGATCGCCTCGCGCGCGGTCGCCAGCGTGTCGCGCCAGATATCCTCGGGATCATGCTCGACCCAGCCGCGCTCGGGGTAATGCTGCTCGAACTCGCGCTGTGCGCTGGCGACCGCGCGGGCGTTGGCGTCGAAGATGATGCTGCGCGTCGAGGTCGTGCCCTGGTCGATCGCCAGGATATGGTTCGCCCTCATATGTCCTCCCCCCTAACGGGCCAGATACTGTTCCAGCCGCTCTTGCGTCCCGGCCGGAACATGGAGGCGCAGCTTGGATCGACGCCACAGAATGTCCTCAGCCGAACGCGCCCATTCCTGCCCGACGAGATAGTCGACCTCGCGCGTATACAGCCCGCCGCCCAGGTCTTCGCCCAGATCGGCCAGGCTCGCTGCATCCCCCAGCACCCGCTTGATCCGGGTGCCGTAGGCACGGGTGAGACGACGAGCCATCACCTCAGACAGAAAGGGCCAGCGGCGGCGCACATCGGCCCGGAAGGCGTCGAAGTTTGCCATGTCGCCCCCCGGCAGCGGCTTCGTGTCCGTCCAGGGCCGGCCCATCGCCGGCAGGTGCGGCGCCAGCTTCTCGAGCGCGTGCTCGGCGAGCCTGCGATAGGTCGTGATCTTGCCGCCATAGACCGACAGGATCTGCGGCCCCTTACCCTCGGCCAGCTTGAGCACATAATCCCGTGTGACCGCGGACGCATCCTCGGCGCCGTCATCATAGAGCGACCGCACGCCCGAATAGGTGGCGACGACGTCGGCCGGGGTCACGGGGTCTGCGAGGTAGCGGCTCACATGTTCGCACAGATAGGCGATCTCCTCGGGCGTGATCGCTGGGGCGCCGGTATCTTCCTCCACGGCAATGTCGGTCGTGCCGATCAGCGTGAAGTCATGTTCGTAGGGAATGGCGAAGATGATACGCCTGTCCTCGTTCTGGAGGATGTAGGCGTGTTCGCCTTCGAAGCGGCGGTGGACGATGATGTGGCTGCCCTTCACGAGGCGCGGCCGGCGTATCTCTCTGGGCAGGGCGCCGCCCAGAACCCGCTCGACCCAAGGGCCACCCGCGTTGACCAGCGCCCCCGCGCGCACCTCACTCTCGGTCCCGGTCTCATCGACGATCCGCGCCGCCCAGCCGTCGGCGTCCCGGCTCGCTCCGATGAAACGGGTCCGGGTGCGGATCACCGCGCCGTGTTCGCGGGCATCCATCGCGTTGAGCACGACCAGACGCGAATCCTGCACCCAGCAATCGGAATAGGCGAAGCCGCGCCGGATCTCCGGCTTGAGCCCCGCGCCCATCGGTCCATCGAGCGAGATGCCTTGCGACGCCGGCA
>DATGEV010000359.1:0-4738 GCA_035309885.1 Sphingomonas sp. | reverse complement strand
GTTGCGCGAGGCCTTCGGGGCTGAATGCCGCGCGATACCATTCAAAGCCCGCACGCGCGGCGCCCGGAACCGAGAAGACACGCACATATTCGTCCACGGCCGCCGGCTCGATCGCATCGTCGTGCGTGCTCTTGGTCTGGAAGATCCAGTTCAGATAAGCGCGCTCATGCCCCTGCACGAGCGTTTCCGGCAGGTCGTGCAGACGGTTGAAGTCGAACTGCCAGAGCTTGAGGTTGAGCGCTTCGCTTGGCACGCCGGCAGGTGTGGGGGAGACGCCGAGGATCGGCGCCTCGGTCAGCACCAGTCGCTTGACGTCGCCCGGATAGGCAACGGCATGCGCGTGCGCGATCCAGGTGCCGACGTCGTGCGCGACGATGTCGACGCCGCCGGGGCGGTTGAGCCCAGTCGCCACGAGGACGTCGTGCAGGTCGCGCGCCGCAGTATCGAGGTCATAGCCGGTCTGCGGCTTGTCGCTCTCGCCGAAGCCGCGCGGTTCGAGCACGATCACCTGTCGTCCGGCGGCGGTGAGCAGCGGGATCATCTTGCGCCACGAGATCCAGCTCTCCGGCCAGCCAGGGAGCAGCACCACCGGCTCGCCCGAGCCGGCGGTCACATAATGGAAGCGCACGCCGTTCACGCGAACCACATGATGCACGACGTCGGCAAAGCGCGTGTCGTGCAGTTCATGGGCGTTCGCGCTGACCGCCGCCGAGGGGGCGGGATGTTTGGCGGCGGAGTGCGCCGGCACCGTCACGAGCGCGATCAGCGAGGCGGCGACTGCGAACAGTTTCTTCGAGATCATGTCGAATTCCTCGATTGCAGTCGCACGCCGCTGGGCATGCAGCCGCTTGGGTAGGGGGAGGTTCAGTCCCGCAGCAGGCGATCGGGCGCCTGCCGAGGGGAAGCCCGGCCGGTTCAGGCCGCTGGCTTGGTGAATTTGGCCGCGTTGAGCTTGACGAAGTCGTGCATGCTCATTGGCTTCTCGCCGGTGAGCTTGAAGTGATCGTCGCTCATGCGGTCGAAGCGGCCGAGACGGTGCCAGTCGGCCAGCACCGCGAGATGGCTGACGAGATGCTCCGGCGCGCCGTACCCGCGCAGCGTTTCGGCCCAGGCCTCCACCGGCACGTCGCGATAGGTGATCGTGCGGCCGAGCGCCTCGGAGAAGGCGCGGGCATAATGCTCGATGTCGGCGGATTCCGGCCCGGTCAGATTGTAGATCTGGCCGATATGCGGGGCCGGATTATCGAGGATCGCCGCGACGGACTTGGCCACATCGATCGCCGAGATCGGCGAGGTCCGGCTGTCGCCAAGCGGCAGGACCAGCGTGTCGTTCGCCTGGACGCCGGCCGAGGACAGGCGCTCGAAGAAGCCTTCCATGAAGGCCGTCGGACGTACGGTGACGACCGGCAGGCCCGACCATTCGAGCGCCTGTTCGGCCAGCCAGTGCAGCCGGTGCTGCGGGCTCGATGAGCTCTCGGTGATGCTCAGCGACGAGATCGACATCTGCGACATGTTCACGAAGGCCTCGACGCCGTGATGGCGCGCGACGGCCGCGACGTTGATGGACGCTTCGAGATAGGCCGCCGACACCGACATGCTGAAATAGAGGCGCTTCACGCCCGCGATCACGCGGTGCATGTCGTCGAGGTTGGTGAGGTCACCCTGCACCACCTCAGCGCCTATCTGGCGGAGCGCCTCGGCGCGCTCGTCCTCGCGGCGGACGAGGGCACGGACCCTGTGTCCCTTGGCCAGCAGCATTTCGGTCAGGCGGGGGCCGATGGCGCCGATCTCGCCGGCCGCGCCGGTGACGAGGATGGGGTGATCGTGGGAAGATTGCGTCGTCATGTTACGGTCCTTTGGATTGGGGGAGGAACTCAGAGGAACTCGACGCCGGTCTCGTCCCGGACGATCGTGGATTCCGCGCTCACGTCATGGACGAAGGGGCGGCGGGTGCGGTCGATGCGCAGGCTGAGCAGCTCAGGGCGCGTGTAGTGGCCGGCCGAGTCCATCATCTTCTTGCGCTGATCGATCAACGCGAAGTCGAGATCGGCGATCACCTCGCCTTCGCCCTGCGTCAGCGCCTCGCCGATCAGTTGGCCCTCGGGGTTGATGATCGCGGTGAAGCAGCCGCCCGAGATCGGGCCGATGGCGCAGCCGGTGTCCTTCATGATCTGCGCCTGCTGATCGGCATCCAGCCACGCCGTCGTGCTGAGGACGAAGCAGCCGGATTCGAGCGCGTGCTGGCGGGTGCTGATCTGGATCTTGTCCGCAAAGGGCTGGCCGTATGTCGAGCCGGGATACATGGCGGCGTGGATCTGCTCGCGGTCTGCCATCAGGGCGTAGCGCGACAGCGGCATGAAATGCTCCCAGCAGGCGAGCTGGCCGATACGGCCAACCGCGCTGTCGACGGCGCGCAGTTCCGAGGCGTCGGCGCCCATGCCCCAGATCATCTTCTCGTGATAGGTCGGCATCAGCTTGCGGCGGCGCTGGATCAGCGTGCCGTCGGCGTCGAACAGAAGCTGGGTGTTGTAGATCGTGCCGCCGTCGCGCTCGTTGATACCGATCGAAACGACCATCTTCGCTGCCTTGGCGGCCTCGCCGATCGCGATCGTCTCGGCGGACGGGACCGTGACCGACTCTTCGAGCAGGCGCTGGTGCTCCTTGCCGGTCATCAGCTCGAGCGGCGACTGCACGAAAGCGAAATAGGGATAATAGGGAACGATCGTCTCGGGGAAGGCTGCGTACTGGACGCCCTTCTCGCCGAGCTCGAGGATCTTCTTGATGACCTTCTCGACGGTGCCCTGGCGGCTGTACAGCACAGGGCTGATCTGCACGGCGGCGGCCTTCACGATGATGCTCATGGAATAGTCCTTTCCAAGTTGGGAAGTTGGTATAATTGTATATACAACATTAGAAATGGCTCACTCGACGAGCTCGTCGAGCGGAAGACTGTCCGCGACGCTGATCAGGGCGTCCGCGCCTTCGTCGCCGAACAGCCTACGCGCTTCGGCCTGCGCCGACCGCCACCTCGGCGCGGCCGCGGCCAGCAGCTTGCGACCAGCCTCCGACAGGATGATCGGTCGGCTGCGGCCTTCGGCTGGCAGCTCCTCAACCCAGCCTTCCTTGAGCAGAAGGGCGAGGTTGCGCGTCAGGGTCGAGCGCTCCTGATAATTGGCCCGCCCGATCTCGGCGCGGCTCGCTCCATCCAGCCTGGCGATCGTCGCCAGCAGCGAGACCTGCGCCGAACCGACCCCGAGGGACCGCATCTCATGATCATATATATTGGTGATGACGCGCGAAATCCGGCGCGTGCGGGTCAACAGGCATTCACGGACGACCTCGTCCACGAAGCTGGCATTGGCAGTTCTGGTTTCTGCGTTCGTCATGATTCGCTTATGATGCATATACAACAAAAGATCAAGTGCTGCGGATGTGCCTTTCCGCTCGGCTTCTCATCCCTGCGTTACGACGCGTGTGAAAATCAGCAAGTTGATGCATGGCCACATCCAAGGCGGCCGGGCTCGTCAGTGCGGGAAATGGTCGCCGAACATCGGATGGCCGCCGAGCGAGCTTTCGCGGGGGGCTTCGTCTTGGATGACGTCCCAATGCTCGACCATTACGCCGTCCTCAAGGCGGAGGATATCGACCACGATCCAGTTCGCCGGCAGGCCGAGGCCGGTGAAGCGGCCGTGCAGCATGACATGATCCCCTTCCGCTACGGCGAGCTGGCATTGGTAACGCAGGTCGGCCGGACCGCCGGCGACGAGACCGAAGAGCCCTTCGCGGCCGCCGGGAACATGCGCGCTGTGCTGGATATAGGCAGGCGACCAGAAGCGTTCAGCCGCGGTCAGATCCTTGCGGTTGAACAGCGTCTCGAACCCTTTGAGGACGATGGCCTTGTTCTCGGCCGGGGTCCGTGCAGCCATGATCATGGCCCTTTCAGAATGGGGGTGATGGGCGACCGCCGGGGCCGTCCGTTGCTGGCTTGAGGATTAGGCGGCGTAGCGCGGATAGTCGGTGTAGCCCCTCGCACCCGACGCATAGACCGTGCTCCAGTCAACCTCGGCCAACGGCGCGCCGGTCGCCAATCGCTCGACCAGATCCGGATTGGCGATGAAGGGGCGGCCGAAGGCGATCAGGTCGGCGCTGCCCTCGGCGATGAGCCGATTGCCGCGCTCGGCGTCCATCCCGACGTTGGCGATCAGTGCGCCCTCGAAGATCGGGCGGAAGTGCCGGAACATCGCGTCCCCGGCGAGATGATCGAGCGGCGTGCCCGTGAAGTCGGTGGTCGCGCCCATCATCATAACGTGAGACAGGCCGTAGCCGTCGAGTTCGCGCATCGCATATTCGGCCATGGGTAGCGTCTCGTCGTGGGCCGCGAAGGCACCAACCTCGTTCATCGGCCCGATCCGCACGCCGACCCGGCCGGGATCGACCTCCTCGAGCACGGCTTCGACCACCTCGAACAGGAAACGCGCCCGGTTCTCCAGGCTGCCGCCATATTCGTCGGTGCGACGGTTGGTCGTGCGGTTCAGGAACTGGGAGATGAGATAGAGATAATTGGCCTGGATCTGGACGCCGTCGAAGCCGGCGCTCATCGCGTTGCGCGCGGCCGTGGCATAATCGGCAACGGTGCGGCGGATATCCTCATGGGTCATCGGCCGGGGATCGACGTTGGGCTTGCGGCCGAGCGGCGTGGTGCTCTCATAACCGATATTCACATCGGACGCGGACATCG
>DATGEV010000358.1:0-3524 GCA_035309885.1 Sphingomonas sp. | reverse complement strand
GGAGCGCACCGGCATGCGGATGGGCGGCGAAGGCCTCCACCACCGCGCGGGCATGGGCGACGGCTTCGGCCGAGGGGGTGAAGGCGGCGTTGATCACCGCCACCTGCGCCGGGTGGATCGCCATCATGCCGGTGAAGCCGTCGCGCGCGGCGCGGGCGGCATAGGCGGCGAGCCCGTCCATGTCGCGAAAGGCCGGGAAAACCGTCTCGATCGCTGCCAAGCCGGCGGCATGTGCGCCGAACAGGGTGAGCGAGCGCGCCATCTCATAGGGCGGCGTATAGCGGCCGTCCGTCTCGCGGCTGGTGGCGGCGCCGATCGCGGCAGGCAGATCCTCCGCGCCCCAGGTGAGGCCGCACAGTCGATCCGCGACGGCACCATAGCTGCCGAGCTGGAAGATCGCTTGTGGCGTCTCGGTGGCGATCGGCAGGATCGGGCAGGCGAGCCCGCGCGCGGTCATGCGCCGCGCCATCTCCTCGACCGAGGCCGCGCCCTCCGCCTTGGGGAAGACGATGCCGTCGGGGTGGGCAGCGGCGACGGCGTCGAGATCGGCCAGCGTATCGCCGCTGTCGAGCGGGTTGACGCGCACCAGCAGCTTTACGGCGCGCGCCGTGCGGCGGAGGAAGGCGGCTACCTCGGTGCGCGCCTGCGGCCTGGCAGCGGGCGTCACCGCATCCTCCAGGTCGAGGATCAGCGCGTCGACGCCGCAGGTGAGCGCCTTCTCCATCCGGTCCGGCCGGTCGCCGGGGACGAACAGCAGCGAGCGCAGCCTCATGGCCGTGCCCGGTGCATCAGCGCCGAGCGCTTGCAGCGGCACACCACTTCGCCACGCTGGTTGATGAGCTCATGGCGGAAGGTAACGATGCCGGCCCCGGGGCGGGACTTGCTGTCCTTGAGCTCGACTACCTCGCTGGTGGCATGCAGCGTGTCGCCGATGAACACCGGCTTGGGCATCACCACCGCGTCATAGCCGAGATTGGCGACGAGCGTGCCCAGCGTCGTCTCGCCCACCGTCAGCCCGACCATCAGCGCGAAGGAGAAGGTGCCGTTGACGAGGATCTGACCGAATTCGCTCGCCTTCGCCGCCTCGACGTCGAGGTGCAGCGGCTGCGGATTGTGGGTCATCGTCGAGAAGAGGAGGTTGTCCGTCTCGGTGACGGTGCGGCGGATCGGATGCTCGATCCGGTCACCCACCTTCCATTCGTCGAAATATTTGCCTGCCATCCGCAACTCCCGTCCCGCTTTCCTCAATCCGTTCGGGCTGAGCCCGTCGAAGCCCGTCCTTCTCTTGCGCCGTACCGAATGAAAGGGCGGCCTTTCGACAAACTCAGGGCGAACGGAGATTATTCCATAGTCTCGATGCGGGCGAGCAGCGTGCCTTCGCTAACCTGCGCACCCGCGACTGGGCCCAGTTCGGCGACCACGCCGTCGAAGGGGGCGACGAGCGCCTGCTCCATCTTCATCGCCTCGATGACGACGATGCGCTGGCCCTTGGCGACCTTCTCGCCCTTGGTCACCTCCACCGAGACGACGCGGCCCGGCATGGGGGCGGTGAGCGCCCCGTCCGAGATGCCCGCCGTGTCGCCATGATAGCGCGGCACGCTGGCGAGGAAGCTCAGGCCGTCGTCGTTGACGACCACGCCGTCGTCGACCGGCTCGCCGATCACCGGCGCCTTGGCCCAGTCGTGCGGAAGCTCGGTTTCATGGGGCTTGCCGTCGATCTCGACGCGGATGCGGCGATCCGCGCCGGCGTTGGCGCGGAAGCCCATCAGCGAGCGCCAGACGCTGCCGGGTTCGGGCTTGCCGAGCAGGCTGCCGTCGACCGCATCCACCATCGTTGGTTCGCCATGCACTTCCTGCACGGCGATCGCGGCGGCGGCTTGCAGCACCATGTCCTCGGTCGGCTCGGCGGGGGGCAGCAGCGTGTCGCCGTGGCGCTCGATGAAGCCGGTGTCGATCCGGCCGGCGCGGAAGTCGGCATGGTCGAGCGCGCGCCACAGGAAGGGGGCGTTGGTCTTGACCGGCCAGATGTCGGTGGCGGCGCAGGCTTCGGCCAGCGTCTCCACCGCCGCGTCGCGGGTCGCCTCGTGGGCGATCACCTTGGCGATCATCGGGTCGTAGAAGGGCGTGACTTGCCCGCCTTCCTCGACGCCGCTGTCGACGCGCACATCGTCCCAGCCGCGATAGATGGTGAGCGGCCCGATCGAGGGCAGGAAGCCCTTGGCCGGATCCTCGGCATAGATGCGCGCTTCCATCGCCCAGCCGTCGATGGCGAGTTCGTCCTGCCGTTTGGGCAGAGTCTCGCCGGAGGCGACGCGGAGCTGCCACTCGACCAGATCCTGCCCGGTGATCGACTCCGTCACAGGATGCTCGACCTGAAGGCGGGTGTTCATCTCCATGAACCAGATCCGGTCGGCGCGGAGGCCCTCGGAGGCATCGGCGATGAACTCGATGGTGCCGGCGCCGACATAGTCGACCGCCTTGGCCGCCTTCACCGCAGCACCGCACACCGCCTCGCGGGTGGCCGCGTCCATGCCGGGGGCGGGGGCCTCTTCTATCACCTTCTGGTGGCGGCGCTGGAGTGAGCAGTCGCGCTCGAACAGGTGGACGACGTTGCCGTGCTCGTCGCCGAACACCTGCACCTCGATGTGGCGTGGCGAGAGGATGTATTTCTCGATCAGCACCCGGTCGTCGCCGAACGAGGACGCCGCCTCGCGCTGGCAGGAGGCGAGTGCGTCGAGGAAATCGGCGGACGCATCCACCTTCCGCATCCCCTTGCCACCACCGCCGGCCACTGCCTTGATGAGCACCGGATAGCCGATGGCGTCGGCCTCGCTCTTCAGATGCTCGGGGCACTGGTCCTCGCCCAGATAGCCGGGCGTCGTGGGGACGCCGGCCTGCTGCATCAGCTTCTTGGCGGCATCCTTGAGCCCCATCGCGCGGATGCTCTTGGGGCTGGGCCCGACCCAGACGATCCCCGCCGCGATCACGGCCTCGGCGAAGTCGGCATTCTCGGAGAGGAAGCCATAGCCCGGGTGGATCGCCTCGGCGCTGGTCTCCTTTGCGGCGGCGATGATGCGTTCGCCGACGAGATAGCTTTCGCGCGCCGGCGCAGGGCCGATCGCAACCGCCTCGTCCGCGATGCGAACATGGAGGGCGCCCGCGTCGGCGTCCGAATAGACAGCGACGGTGCGGATGCCGAGCGTCCGCGCGGTGCGGATGATCCGGCAGGCGATTTCGCCGCGATTGGCGATGAGAAGGCTCTGGATCATCGCATTACATCCGGAACACGCCGAACGCGGAGCGCTCGGGGATGGGGGCGTTGAGGCAGGCGGCGAGGCTCAGCCCCAGCACGTCGCGGGTCTGGACGGGATCGACGATGCCGTCGTCCCACAGATGCGCGGTGGCGTTCCAGGGGCTGCCTTCGTCCTCGTATTTCTGGCGGATCGGGGCCTTGAAGGCCTCGGCTTCCTCCGGCGTCCATTTGTCGGCGTCGCGGTGGACGGTGGCGAGCACTGAGGCGGCCT
>DATGEV010000357.1:0-2509 GCA_035309885.1 Sphingomonas sp. | reverse complement strand
GGGCAATGTCGGGGGCGACCGACGGCGGCTTCACCGGCAAAGCCTTCTCCAGCACCTCTGCGACATGCTGGAGTGCGGCCAGTCGCGCATATTTCTTGTGGGTGGCGTCGATCACCTTCCACGGAGCCCAGCGCGTGTCGGTGAGGCGGAACATGTCCTCCATCGCCGCCAGATAGTCCGCCCGCCGTTCCCGGTTGCGGAAATCATCGGCCGTGATCTTGAACCGCTTCCAGGGATCTTCCAGACGTGCGCGCAGGCGGCGGTCCTGTTCCTCCTGGCTGACGTGCAGGAACAGCTTCACGATCGTCGTGCCGCTGTCCTTCTGCTGCGCCTCGAACTCGTTGATCTCGTCATAGGCGCGGCGCCATTCCTTCTCGGTGGCAAAGCCCTCAACCCGCTCGACGAGCACGCGGCCGTACCAGCTGCGATCGAAGACGCTGATATCGCCGTCGCCGGGTAGCTTCGCCCAGAAACGCCACAGGAAATGGTGGGCCTTCTCTTCGGATGAGGGCACGCCGATCGGCCACACTTCGAAGAAGCGGGGATCCCAGCGCGCCGTCAGCCGCTGGATCATGCCACCCTTGCCGGCCGCATCCCATCCCTCGACCATGATGATCGTGCGGCGCTTGTGAACGATATTGGCGACCTGGGCGTTCGCGAGGCGCTTCTGCACCGCCGCGAGCGCGAGCTCATAGTCGCCCTCATGCTTGGGCCCGGTTTCGTAATCCGACAGCGCGATCACCATGCCCTGTGGGCTAGGCGACCGCCGCCCGCTGCGCGAGAGTGGGTATCGCTGGTCGCGTCCCACCACGGTACAGCTTAACCGATCACGCTTTGGTCGGCTCGACTACGCGAATGTGGAGCTCGCGCAGCTGCTTCGGCCGAACCTGCGCCGGGGCGCCCATCATCAGATCCTCCGCCTTCTGAGTCATCGGGAAGACAATGACTTCGCGGATATTTGGTTCATCGGCGAGCAGCATGACGATGCGATCGATGCCCGGAGCCGAACCGCCGTGCGGCGGCGCGCCGAACTTGAAGGCGTTGATCATGCCCGCAAACTCGGTGTCGACTTCCTCTTGGGTATAGCCCGCAATCGCGAACGCCTTGTACATGATATCCGGGCGGTGGTTCCGGATCGCGCCCGACGACAGCTCCACGCCGTTGCAGACGATGTCGTATTGGAAGGCGAGGATATCGAGCGGATCCTTGCTCTCCAGCGCCTCCAGCCCGCCTTGCGGCATCGAGAACGGATTGTGCGAGAAGTCGACCTTCTTGTTGTCCTCGTCATACTCGAACATTGGGAAGTCGACGATCCAGCAGAACTCGAAGCGCTTCTGATCGATCAGGCCGAGCTGTTCGCCCACGCGGGTGCGGGCGAGGCCGGCGAGCTTGGCCGCCTGCGCTTCCTTGCCAGCCGCGAAGAACAGCCCGTCATCCGGCCCGAGGCCGAGCGCGTCGGCCATCGCGTTCATGCCCTCTTCGCCATGGTTCTTGGCGATCGGGCCGCCCCACTCGCCGCCCTTGCGGGTGGCGTAGCCGAGGCCGGCGAAGCCCTCGGACTGCGCCCAGGCGTTCATGTCGTCGAAGAACTTGCGGCTCTTCTCGGCGGTGCCCGGCGCGGGGATCGCACGGACCACGTCGCCGCTCTCGACGATCGAGGCGAAGCAGCCGAAGCCCGAGCCCTTGAAGAACTCCGACACGTCCGAGATCAGGATCGGGTTGCGCAGGTCCGGCTTGTCGTTGCCGTACTTCAGCATCGATTCGCGGTACGGAATGCGGCGGAACGGCAGCGGGGAGACGCTGCGACCCTTGCCGTCGAAATCCGCGAACTCCTCGAAGATGCCGTGCAGCACCGGCTCGATCGCGGCGAACACGTCATCCTGCGTGACGTAGCTCATCTCGAAGTCGAGCTGGTAGAACTCGCCCGGCGAACGGTCAGCGCGGGCATCCTCGTCACGAAAGCAGGGCGCGATCTGGAAATAGCGATCGAAGCCCGCCACCATCAGCAACTGCTTGAACATCTGCGGCGCCTGCGGAAGCGCGTAGAACTTGCCTGGGTGCACGCGGCTCGGAACGAGATAGTCGCGCGCGCCTTCCGGCGACGAGGCCGTCAGGATCGGCGTCTGGAACTCGGTGAAGCCCTGATCGATCATGCGGCGGCGGACTGACGAGATCACGTTCGAACGCAGCACGATGTTCTTGTGCAGGCGCTCGCGACGCAGATCGAGGTAACGATAGCGCAGGCGGATATCCTCGGGATATTCCGCCTCGCCGGCGACCGGCATCGGCAGCTCAGCGGCGGCGGACTGCACCACGACGCTCTTCGCACGGACCTCGACCTCGCCGGTGGCGAGGTTGGGATTCATCGCCTCGGCCGCGCGGGCCTCGACCACGCCGTCGATCGTTACAACGCTCTCGGCGCGGATCGTCTCGAGCAGCTTCAGGGCCTCGCTGTCGGAGTCCGCGACGATCTGGACCAACCCGTAATGATCGCGCAGATCGACGAACA
>DATGEV010000356.1:0-3279 GCA_035309885.1 Sphingomonas sp. | reverse complement strand
GAATCGACCGGCATCATGCTGATCGAGGTCGCCGCGCGGATGCTCGCGGAGATGCTCAACGGCCCTGTCGATCGGGCCGCAATCGAAGGCGCCGCCCGCAACTTTAACCGCCAGATGCCCGCGCGCTTCGATGCGATCGTCGAGTTCCTCAAGCTCCATTACGCGGTTAGCCGCCGCGCCGACACCGCCTATTGGCGCGACAACACCGATCCCGCATCCTGGCCTGAGGGACTGCGCGACAAGATCGCGCAATGGCGTCGCCGCCTGCCCTCGCGCTTCGACTTCGTGGTCGATCACCAGACTTTCCTGCCGCCGAGCTGGGCGTTCATCATGCATGGCCTCGGCTTCGAGACGCAGGCCGGCTCCGGCGCGCTCGCCCAGTCATCGACGCTTGCGGCAGACGCGATCTCCACCTTCGGCCAGATCCGCCACGCGACCGCCCAGGCGGTTGCCGGACTGCCCGATCATCGCGCCCTGCTCGATCACTATCACCGACAAAACTGACCCAGGAGAGGCTGTCATGCGTGCACCCCGTACTCCGATGCTGCGGAGCATCCTGCTGGCGGGCGTTGCGCTCGCCCTCGCCACCCCGGCGATCGCGGCGGCGCCCGGCGCGCCGGCCAAGCCCTGGCTCAACCGCCAGCTGAGCGCCGACGCCCGCGCCACCGCGCTCGTTTCCGCGATGACGCAGGACGAGAAGCTCCAGCTCGTCCGCACCTGGTTCCCGCCCTTCGCCACCGGCAAGCCCGGCGCGCCGACGGACATGATCCCGTCGGCCGGCGAGATGGTCGGCGTGCCCCGTCTCGGCGTGCCGACGCTGCGCGAGAGCGACGCCAGCCTCGGCGTCGCCAATCAGGTGGAGCAGCGCAAGGGCGATGTCGCCACCGCGCTGCCCGCCGGCCTCGCCACTGCGGCCAGCTTCGATCCTGAGCTCGCCTATGAAGGCGGTGTGATGATCGGTTCGGAAGCGCGCGCCAAGCGCTTCAACGTGCTACTCGCCGGTGGCGTCAATCTGACGCGCGATCCGTGGGGCGGCCGCAACTTCGAATATCTCGGCGAAGACCCGCTGCTCGCGGGCGTGATCGACGGCGAGCATATCCGCGGCGTCCAGAGCAACCACATCATCTCGACGATCAAGCATTACGCGCTCAACTCGCAGGAGACGGGCCGCATGATCGCCGATGCGAAGATCGGCTGGCCGGCGCTGCACGAGAGCGACCTGCTCGCGTTCAAGATCGCCATCGAGAAGGGCAATCCCGGATCGGTGATGTGTGCCTACAACCTCGTCAACGGCGATCATGCCTGCGAGAGCCACGAACTGCTCACCAATATCCTGCGCGGCGACTGGGGCTATAAGGGCTTCGTCATGTCCGACTGGGGCGCGGTGCATTCGACCGTGAAGGCCGCAAACTCCGGCCTCGACCAGGATTCGGGCGCAGAGCTCGACAAGGCTATCTATTTCGGCGCGCCGCTCAAGGAAGCACTGGCCAAGGGCGAGGTCTCCAAGGCCCGCCTCGACGAGATGGCCAAGCGCGTGCTGACCGGCATCATCGAAACCGGCCTCTACGACAACCCCGCCCCGGCGACCACACAACCGATCGACTATGCCGCCCACGCGCTCGTCGCGCAGAAGGCGGCGGAAGAAGGCATCGTCCTGCTCCGCAACGAAGGCGGCCTGCTGCCGCTCGCCGCGACCGCCAAGACGATCGTGCTGATCGGGGGCCATGCCGATGTCGGCGTGCTGTCGGGCGGTGGATCGTCGCAGGTGCGTTCGGTCGGCGGCGTGCCGATCGAGATCCCGCTCAAGGGCGGCCCGGCGGCGTCCTTCTCGCGCACGACCTGGCACAGCTCGTCGCCGCTGAAGGCGATCCAGGCGCTGATGCCGGGCGCCAACGTCACCTATGTCGACGGCAGCGATCCGGTCGCAGCGGCTGCAGCCGCCAAGGCGGCTGATGTCGCCATCGTCTTCGTCACCCAGTGGCGCACCGAAGCCGAGGATATCGAAAACCTCACGCTGCCTGATCATCAGGACGCGCTGATTGACGCGGTGGCCTCGGCCAACCCGAAGACAGCGGTGGTGCTGGAGAGCGGCGGCGCGGTGCTGATGCCGTGGCTGCAGAAGGTGCCGGCGGTGCTCGCCGCCTGGTATCCGGGCCAGCGCGGCGGCGAAGCGATCGCCAACATCCTGTTCGGCAAGGTGAACCCCTCGGGCCACCTGCCGCTCACCTTCCCGGCGGCCGAGGCACAGGCGCCGCGCGCCGCGCCGGTCAACCTCGCCGCGATCAAGGCCGATGACGCCGCCTCCAACGCCGGCAGCGCCGGTGGTGCGACGCCGGCCTTCCCGATCACCTATCAGGAAGGCGCCGACGCCGGCTATCGCTGGTACGCGGCGAAGGGTGAGAAGCCGCTGTTCCCGTTCGGCTATGGCCTGTCCTACACGCACTTCGCCTATGCCAACCTGAAGGTGACGAGTGGTACTACGCTCAGCATCAGCTTCGACGTCACCAACAGCGGCGATCGCGCGGGTGCCGACGTGCCGCAGGTCTATGTCGCGGCCGACGGCAAGGTAGCGCGCCTCGCAGCGTTCCAGCGCGTCACGCTCAAGCCAGGCGAAACCCGCCATGTCACGCTCACCGCCGAGAAGCGCGTCTTGTCGAGCTGGGGTGCGAATACGCGCGGCTGGCACCTCGCCGGCGGCCACTATCATGTCGCGCTGTCGCACGCGGCCGGCGATGCAGCACTCACCGCCGACGCGACGCTGACGGACCAGTACTTCCGTCCGTAAGCCGATCTCATCGGGAGCGGAGGCCAGCCGGTCTCCGCTCCCGATGTCTCGACAAACCTCCAGATCGCCAGACGCGAAAAAACCGGACCATTTCTGGCCCGGCTTTCAGCCGCTGTTCGCGGAAATTCCGTTGGCGCGCCCGGAACGATTCGAACGTCCGACCCTCAGATTCGTAGTCTGATGCTCTATCCAGCTGAGCTACGGGCGCGCTGTGGGGGCGTCTCTAGAAGGCGTTTCGGCGAAGCGCAACCCCATTGCGACAAGATATCCACACTAATAGACCGGGCAGCATGCTTCGCCTTCACCTCCGCGGCCTGTCCGCCGTTGCCGCCCTGCCCCTCCTCGTTGCGATGGCGGGGTGCACCGGCCCGTCGTCCGGCTATCCGTCGCTCGCGCCGCGGCCGATCGAGTCCATGTCGCTCGCCGAACCGACGCGGCCCGCGCGCCCCCCAGCCGTCGAGAGCGCGACCGCAGCGGCCCGCTACGCCCCCCTT
>DATGEV010000355.1:0-5990 GCA_035309885.1 Sphingomonas sp. | reverse complement strand
AGCGGCCGAGGAACAGGAAGGCGCGCGCCGCGTCCAGCGTCGTCTGCGGATCACCCGGCGCATCGGCATAGGCGCCGAGCGAGCGGCGCGCGAAGCGATCGATCGCCGCCCCGCCCTCGGCCCCCATGCGCGCCTCGACATCGGGCCACAGCGCGGCGTAGCGGCGCTGGATCGCCATCTCCCACAGATAATTAGGGCGGTGGACGCGGCTCAGCAGTTGGCGGGCATCATCCACCGCCTGCTTGTCGAGCAGCGTGCCGACACCATCGGCCGCCAGCGATTCGGACAATTCGGGGCGATCGGCGGGTTCCCAGTCGGCCAGCGCGAGCGCCAGCGAAACCCGGTCGCGACGCTGGACGTCGCCCGCCACGGTGAGCTTCTGGGCGATCGCGCGCCACAGGTCGCCGGGCATCAGGTTAAGCGCGCGCGAGCGGGCGTCGGCGATGTCGGCAAGCCCGTCCGCCGCCTCGGCATAATGACCCGAGTCGGCATCGAGGAACACCTGGAAGCCCTGCACCAGCGGGTTCTCGGGCGCCTGCGCCTTGAGCTCGGCGAGCACCGGCGGGATCTCCTGCTCGCGCCCGACGCCGGCGAGGCAGGGCATACGCAGCATCTGCGCCGAGAAACGCGACACGCTGCCCTTGCCGAGCCCGCCCGCAACCACCGGATCGAGCAGCGCGAGCACGCCCTTGCAGTCGCCCACCCGGGCACGCTCCATCGCCTGCGCGACCGCCGTGTCGCTACCGACGCTTCCCGGCCGCGACGGGGCGATGGGGCCTTTGGGAATGGCCGCGGATGCGGTGCCGGCGACCGTCAGCGCAAGCGCGGCACCTGCGCCCAACAGGAGATGACGAAACCTGCCGTCAGCGCTCATGCCCCGCAATCCACTCCTCGAGCACGGGCGCAATCTCCTCGCGCCAGCGGCGGCCGTTGAAGATACCGTAATGGCCTACCTTCTCGGCCATGAGATAGCGCTTTTTGGTATCAGGAAGATTCTTGGCGATGGTCAACGCCGCCTTGGTCTGGCCGATGCCCGAAATATCGTCGCGCTCGCCCTCGATCGCCAGCAGCGCGGTCTGGGTGATCGCGCCCGGATCGACCTTGCGCCCGCGATGCAGGAACTGGCCCTTGGGCAGCTTGTGCTGCTGGAACACATCCTCGATCGTCTGGATGTAGAATTCCTCGGTCATGTCGCAGACCGAGCGATATTCCTCGTAGAAGGCCTTGGTCGATTCCGCGCTCTCGCCGTCGCCGTCGACCAGATGCTGGAACATCCGGTAATGGCTCATCAGGTGGTTGCCGAGGTTCATCGCCATGAAGCCGGCGAGCTGCAGGAAGCCCGGATACACCTTCCGCCCGTTGCCCGGATAGAAAAAGGGCACGGTGGCGATCACATTCTGCTCAAACCAGGCGAGCGGGCGCTGGGTGGCGACGGTGTTGACCGCGGTCGGCGCCTTGCGGGTGTCGATCGGCCCGCCCATCATGCTGAGCGTGGCCGGCGCACACGGATTCTCGTCGGCGTTCATCAGGCACACCGCGGCATAAGCCGGCACCGACGGCTGGCACACCGCCAGCACATGCGCGCCCGGGCCGATATGCTCGAGGAACTCGATCAGATAGTCGATATAATCGTCGAGATCGAAGCGGCCCGCGTCCATCGGCACCAGCTTCGCGTCGCGCCAATCGGTGATGTAGACGTCGTGGCCGGGGAGCATCCGCTCGACCGTGCCGCGCAGCAGCGTGGCGAAGTGACCTGACATCGGTGCCACAATCAGCAGCTTGGGCTGACCGGTAACACCCTCGCGGCGGAAGTGCTTGAGCTGGCCGAACGGCTTGCGGAGCACGACATCCTCGACCACGGGCACTTCGCGGCCCTCGATCGTCACCGAGTCGAAGCCGAAATCGGGCTTGCCGCGCGGCTGCGAGGCGTGGGCGAAAACGTCGAGGCCAGACGCGATCATCGGACCGAAGCCGGTGTGCGAAAACGGATTGGCAGGATTCTGGAGCCAGCCCGCGCCAAGATTGGCCATCAGGCTCGCGCCGGACAACCAGGACCGCTGAAGCTCATAAGCATCGTAAAGCAAGTCGATCTCCTGCCGGCCCCCCCATCACGCTCGCGGGGCCAGTCTAACGCTGTCGGTATTAACAGAGGGCCTCTTAACGCAAAGTGCGCCGATGACGCTTGCAAAATTGGAACGTGGCGACGAACTGACTATGGTCGTTTCGATCAAAGCAATCGCTGCACACGATCGGCGCCGACATTGAGCACAAGCGACGGGAATGCTACGGGCGTCGCCATGGCACGTTCCGCCCCCGAAGGCACCGCCCCAGAACGCCGGCTCGGCAATCTTCGAATCGTCTGGGGCCGCGCTTTGCGCTATCCCGGGCACATCGCCGCGGCGTTCATCGCGCTCTGTGTCTCATCGGCGGCAACACTCGGGATTCCCTACGGTTTCAAGCGCATCATCGATCGCGGCTTCTCGGCCGGCGTCGATCCGCACGGCCTTGCCACCTCCTTTCATTATCTGCTGATGATCGTCGGCGTGCTGGCCCTCGCCACCGCCTGCCGCTTCTGGTTCGTGTCGTGGCTCGGCGAACGTGTGGTAGCGGACCTGCGCACCGAGGTGCAGCAGAACCTGCTCACCCTACCCCCGCGCTTCTTCGAGGAGAATCGCCCTTCCGAGATCGCCTCCCGGCTTACCTCGGATACCACGCTGATCGAGCAGGTGGTGGGCACCACCGTCTCGATTGCGCTACGCAACACCTTCACTCTGATCGGCGGCATTGCCTATCTGTTCGTGCTGAGCCCCAAGCTCGCCGGGCTGATGATCGTCGGCATCCCGGTGGTGCTGCTGCCGCTGATCGTGCTGGGCCGCCGCGTGCGCCGCTTCTCGCGTACCTCGCAGGATCGCATCGCCACCGTCGGCGCGCTTGCCACCGAGGTGCTGGGCGCGATGAAGATCGTGCAAGCGTTCGGACAGGAGCCACGCGAGGCGGACCGCTTCCGCGACGCGGTCGAGAATGTTTTCGCGACCGCCAAGCGCCGCATCTCGTTCCGCGCGGTGATGACGGCGATGGTGATCGGCCTGGTCTTCGGCGCGATCACGATGGTGCTGTGGCAGGGCGCGCTGGACGTCGCGGCCGGCCGCATGTCGGGCGGCGCGATCGCGGCCTTCGTGCTGACCGGCGGACTCGTCGCCGGCGCCTTCGGGGCGCTGGCCGAGGTCTATGGCGACCTGCTGCGCGGCGCGGGAGCCGCGAGCCGGCTGGGCGAGCTGCTCGCCGAGCGGCCCGAAATCAAGGCGCCCGCCCATCCCCGCGCGCTGCCGACACAGGGCGCCGGGCGGCTCCAGTTCGAGGATGTCACCTTCCGCTATCCGACCCGGCCCGAAGTCGCCGCGCTCGATGGCTTCACGCTCGACGTGCCGGCCGGCGAGACGATCGCGATCGTCGGACCGTCGGGCGCGGGCAAGTCGACGCTGATCCAACTCGCGCAGCGTTTCTACGATCCGCAGGCCGGGCGTATATTGTTCGACGGCGTGCCGCTGACCGAGGCCGATCCCGCCGCGATCCGCGCGCGCATGGCGATGGTGCCGCAGGAGATGGTAATCTTCGCCGCCTCCGCGCGCGACAATCTGCGCTACGGCCGCTGGGACGCCGACGACGCCGCGCTGTGGGCGGCGGCCGAGGCGGCCAATGCCGCCGATTTCCTGAAGGCGCTTCCCGAAGGGCTCGACACCTTCCTCGGCGAGAGCGGCGCTCGCCTGTCGGGCGGCCAGCGCCAGCGCATCGCGATCGCCCGCGCGCTGCTACGCGACGCGCCGCTGCTGCTGCTCGACGAAGCGACCTCAGCGCTCGATGCGGAGTCCGAACGTCTGGTGCAGGACGCGCTCGACCGGCTGATGGCGGGCCGCACCACGATGGTGATCGCCCACCGCCTTGCCACCGTGCGCAAGGCGGACCGCATCGTGGTGATGGAGGCCGGCCGCATCGTCGAGCAGGGCACGCACAGCGAGCTGTTCGCAGGCTCCGGCCTCTACGCGCGGCTCGCCAAGCTGCAGTTCGAAACGGCGGGGTAAGTTCATCCTCCCCAGCATGCTGGGGAGGGGGACCGCCGGCACAGCCGGTGGTGGAGGGGCGATGCCAGAGCGCCAGCCCCCTCCGCCATGCTTCGCATGGTCCCCTCCCCCTGTCGGGGGAAGATGATCAGGGCCGCCAGGTTTCCTGGAAGCGCACCGGCTGGCCATGCGCCTGGTTGGCGAGCGTCGCCTCCCACATCACGCGGTGCCCGCGCACGATCGTGCCGACCGGCTGGCCGACGAGGTTCATGCCCGTGAACGGCGACCAGCCCGCGCGCGAGGCGAGCCAATTCTCGTCCACCGTCCACGTCTTCTTGAGATCGATGATGGTGAAGTCCGCGTCATAGCCCGGCGCGATGCGGCCCTTGTTGACGAGGTTGAAGATGCGCTGCGGCCCCGCGGAGGTGAGGTCGATGAAGCGCTGCATCGTCAGCCGGCCATGGGCGACATGATTGAGCATCAGCGGCACCAGCGTCTGCACGCCCGGCATGCCCGACGGCGAGGCGGGATAGGCCTGCGCCTTTTCCTCCACGGTGTGCGGCGCATGGTCCGAGCCCAGCACGTCCGGCACGCCCTGGTTCACCCAATGCCACAAGCCATCCCGGTGAGCGCCGCTCCGGATCGGCGGGTTCATCTGGGCGTAGGTGCCGAGGCGCGGATAGGCCTCCTCGCCGGCGAGCGTCAGATGCTGGGGCGTCACCTCGCAGGTGGCGACGTCCTTGTTCTGGCCCAGAAACTCGAGTTCCGCCGGCGTGGTGACGTGCAGCACATGGATGCGCCGCCCCGCCTCGCGCGCCAGCTTCACGATGCGGCGGGTGGCGAGCATCGCGCTCTCGTCGTCGCGCCACACCGGATGCGACGAGGGATCGCCGGTGACGCGCAAGCCCGCGCGCTCCTGCATCCGTGTCTCGTCCTCGGCATGGATCGCGACACGGCGGCGGCCATGCGCCAGCACGCGCGCCAGCTCCTTGTCGTCGGACACCAGCAGGTCGCCGGTCGACGCGCCCATGAACACCTTGATGCCGGCCGCACCGGGCAGCATTTCGAGCTCACCCAGTTCGGTCGCGTTGGCGGCGGTGGCGCCGACATAGAAGGCGTGATCGCACCACATGCGGTTGTTGGCGCGCTTCAGCTTTTCGTTGAGCGCGTCGGCCGAGTCGGTGTTGGGCTTGGTGTTGGGCATCTCGAATACGGCGGTGACGCCGCCCAGCACCGCCGCGCGGCTGCCCGATTCGAGATCTTCCTTGTGCTCCAGCCCCGGCTCGCGGAAATGGACCTGGCTGTCGATCACGCCCGGCAGCACGGTGAGGCCGGTACAATCGATCGTCTCGCCCGCATCGCCCGTCACACCCAGCCCCACGATCACGCCATCGCGCACGCCGACCGAAGTCTCGACCGGGCCCGAAGGCGTCCACACGGTGCCGTTCTTGAGGATCAGATCGTAAGTGGCGGGCATGGACCAAACTCCATTCGTCCGTGTGGCGGGGCGGACGTTCTTCCAGCACAGCGCCCGGATGGGTTTGCTTGTGCGACGCGTCCTCCTACCTTGTGGCAATGAGCACCGCCACCCTCCTCTCCTCCCGCGCCATCATCCGCCTGTCGGGCACCGACGTCGGCGAGTTCCTGCAAGGTCTCGTCACAAACGACACGCGCATGCTGGCGGAGGGTCGGCCGGTGTGGGCCGGGCTGCTCACCGCGCAGGGCAAGGCGCAGTGGGATTTCATCCTCTGGTCGGATGGCGACGATGTGCTGATCGACTGCGAGGCGGATCAGGCCGATGCGCTGGCCAAGCGCCTCACCCTCTACCGCCTGCGCCGCCCGATCGTTATCGCGCGCGACGCGACGCTGGGGGTCCACTGGGGCGCAGAGGGAGCCGAAGACCATGGGGCGGATCCCCGCCTCCCCGCGCTC
>DATGEV010000354.1:0-4119 GCA_035309885.1 Sphingomonas sp. | reverse complement strand
TCGCACTCGCCCGGAAGCTTGCGGTCGTGCTCCATCACATGTTGAAGGACGGCACGACCTTCATTCCCCACAAGGCGGCGACGGCCGTGGCCGCCTGAGCAGCAAGGACAGGAAATACGGTTTCGGGCGGGCACTACCATCAGCCCCCCGGAGCGAAGTCCCTCCGCCGGGACGACGGACAGGTCAGGCCGCAAAAGCGGGAGCAGCACCTCGGTGACTGCGTGTCACTAGATTGGCGGCCGGTCCTCACCGACCCCATAGAGCAGCGGCTCATGCGCCGACTGCGGACAGAAGCACGTAACCGGCGAGGGATGAAGCTCAGAAGGGATTGACTCGGGAAGGCCCGTTACAGAAGCCCGCTTATTCGTCGGGCTGGCGCTCGATCTCGGCGCCGACGGCGGAGAGCTTCTCTTCCAGCCGCTCATAGCCGCGATCGAGATGATAGACGCGATGCACCCGCGTCTCGCCCTCCGCGGCAAGGCCGGCGAGCACCAGGCTCATCGAGGCGCGGAGATCGGTCGCCATCACCTCGGCGCCGACCAGCATGGGCACGCCCCGCACCACGGCGGCGCGGCCGCGCACCTGGATGTCGGCCCCCATGCGCGCGAGTTCGGGCACGTGCATGTAGCGATTCTCGAAGATCGTCTCGGTCAGCACCGAGGCGCCGTCGGCCAGCGCCAGCATCGCCATGAACTGCGCCTGCATGTCGGTCGGGAAGGCCGGATAGGGCGCGGTCGACAGCGTGAGCGGCTTGAGCTTGCCGTTCGCCGCGACGCGGATGCCGTCGGCCGTGGTCTCGACATGGAGGCCCGCCTCGCGCAGGTCGGCGAGGATCGCGGTCATGTCGCTCGCACGCGCGCCGACCAGCTCGAGGTCGCCGCCGGTGATCGCCGCCGCGCAGGCATAGCTGCCCGCCTCGATGCGATCGGGCATCACCCGATAGTCGGCGCCGTGCAGCTTGGGCTTGCCGTGGACCACCAGCCGCTCGGTGCCGATTCCTTCGATCTCGGCGCCCATCGCGACGAGGCAATGGCAGAGGTCGACGATCTCGGGCTCGCGCGCGGCATTGTCGATCACCGTCTCGCCCGATGCGAGCGCGGCCGCCATCAGCGCATTCTCGGTGGCGCCCACCGACACGATTGGGAAGACGATCGAGCCGCCCTTGAGCCCGCCGTCCGGCGCGATCGCGCGGACATAGCCGTGGGTGATCTCAAGCTCGGCGCCGAGCTGTTCCATCGCCTTCAGGTGGAGATCGATCGGGCGGTTGCCGATCGCGCAGCCGCCGGGCAGCGACACCGTCGCCTCGCCCATCCGCGCGATCAGCGGCCCCAGCACCAGGATCGACGCGCGCATCTTGCGCACGAAGTCATATGGCGCGGTCGTGGAAGTGATGCGCGTGGCGTCGAGCGTCATGGTGCGCCCGAATTCCTCGGGGCTGCCGCCGGCGATCGCAGTCGACACGCCCATGCCGTTGAGCAGATGGCCGAATCCGTCGACGTCGGCGAGACGCGGCAGGTTACGCAGCGTCAGGGGCTCCTCCGTGAGCAGCGCACAAGGCAGCAGCGTGAGCGCCGCGTTCTTCGCGCCGGAGATGGGGAGACGGCCCGAGAGCGTGCGGCCACCACGGATGACGATCCTGTCCATGATCGCGCCTCCTAGAGCATCCGCGCACGCGCGCAAGGCGTGCGACCGGCGGTCCGTCGCGCGTCCGTATCAATTCCTGGAAATCGGAGGCTCAGCCGATCAGCGCCTCGTTCACCGCGCCGCCCGGATAGGCGACCAGCAGGTCGATCCCGTCCTCGACCGCCAGCGGCACCGTGCTGTCGGCAAGCCACACGCCGCCCGGCCCGATCGCCTGCCCGTCGAGCGTCCCCTTGCCCCTCAGCGGCACCAGCCACACCGGGCGATCGTGCGTCGCCTGCAGGGTGCCGGCGCGCGCCGCCGTCCAGCGTTCGGTGACGAACGCGCCTTCGGCGACCATCAGGCGCCGGCCGGGCTCGATGTCGCGCGGGCGGAACGGCGCGCAATAGGGCACCGGATCAGCCACCGCGACGCCGTCGTCGAGATGCAACTCGCGCGGGCGGCCATAATCATACAGGCGATAGGTGAGATCGACATTCTGCTGGATCTCGACCAGCACCAGCCCCGGCCCGATCGCGTGGACGGTGCCGGCCGGCGAGTACCAGAACTGGTCCGGCTGCACGGCCTTCCAGTCGAGCTTGTCCTCAATCGATCCATCCAGCGACGCCTGACGCAGCTCGTCCTTGGTCATCGCCCGGCGAGTGCCGATCGCGATCGTGGCATGGGGCTCGGCGGCGAGGATCTGCCACGCCTCGCTCTTGCCGCGCTCAAAGCCGCGCTTGCGCGCCTCGGCATCGTCGGGGTGGACCTGCACCGACAGCTTTTCGCTGGTGAAGAGATATTTGATGAGCAGCGAGGGATCGTCCTCGCCCACGCCCTTGGGCGCCTGGAACCAGATCTCGCCGACCGGTTCACCACCGGCGGGCACATCGTCGAACCCGGGCCAGAGGTCGTGGCGACCCCAGGGCTTCTCGACGCGCTTGGTTTCGAGGCGAATGGCGGACATGGCAGGCTCCCGTCGGGCGCACCCGCGCCCCCGCTGTCAGACGCCCTCGCCTTTGATCGCTTTCGCGCGCCTTCTCAAGCGATTCAGCGCGATCCGCCTGTCGTCAGTGCGCCAGCCGCGTATCGACCTTGTCCACCCATTCCGGGAAGAAGCTCGGCTCGCGCGCCGACCATCCGGCCGCCGTCGCCGCCGCCTCGCTGATCGACTGGAGCAGCAGGCGCCGCCGATCGGGATGCAGGTGCGGCAGCGCCGCCGCCGCGCAGAACGCGCCCGGCAGCCACGGCCGGACCGACGCGCCCAGCAGCCGCTCGTAGAGGAAGCGGTAGGCGCCAAAACTGCACAGCCGATCCTGTCCGAGATCGAAGGCGGACACCGTCACCAGGGGCGCCATGAAGGGCTCGATCGCCTCCAGCCCGCTGTCGTCCGGGATACTCAGCCGCAGATCGCCAAGCCGGCCATAGACCCGCGTCTGTGCGCGGATGCTGGCCGCTTCGACCACGTCGCGGGACCAGCGGCCCAAGGCATCCTCGCGCATCAGGCCGACGTCGAGCGAGCGCCGAATATATCGCTGCGTCGAGGCGGGAAAGGAGGCGAACTCCTTGATCTCCGCCAATGTCATTGCACCGTCCGCCGGTCTTGCCTGTGTTCCCATTGCCTTTCCCCACCGTCTCACGGCTGAGGTTAAGCCCGTTCCGGTTACACGAGGCTTAACCGATCCCCGTCCCCAGCAAGGATCGAAGCATGATTGGTGTTGCAACGCAATATCTGAGACGCAAAAGTCTGTTTTTGAGACAAAATTGCGCGCTTTCCATCACAATAGAGTCAATTTCGTCACAGGTTCAGCGCCGATCGCGCTCACGCTGCCGCTCGGCCTTCTGATCATATCCGGACGAGGGCGCGGGCTCGCCATGTCCCGGCTGGGCGACCGCCGGCGGATCGGAGCTCGGGAAGCTTTCGTCGAGCCCGACCTCCAGCTTGGCCTGCTCATGACTGGGGTTGCGGGCCAGCGCCTTCTCGTCCGTCGCATCATGGGCCTCACGCACCCGCGGCGGCGGTGGCGCGTCCGCCAGATCGACATGAGCGTGATCCGCGGGCCGGTTTCGATCGGCGTCCATCGGAACTCTCCTTCGCGCGATTCAACGAGCGGAACGGGTTCCGCGTTCCGGAGGGGTGCATCGGCGGGCATCTGCCGCTAAGGGCCCGGCCATGACCGATCCATTGACGATCCGCCGACTCTATGGTCGCCGGCAGGGGCACGCGCTGCGCGCCGGACAGGCCGCGCTGGTCGAGGAACTGCTGCCCACCCTCTCCGTCCCCGATGACGGCCTGCTCGATGCCGCGCGCCTATTCGGCGCCGACCGTCCACTCGCCATCGAAATCGGCTTCGGCAAGGGCGAGCATATGGCCCAGCAGGCCGAGATGCGTCCGGAGATGGGCTTTATAGGCTGCGAACCCTTTATGGACGGCATGGTCGGCGCGCTGATGCAGGTGCGCGACCGCAAGCTCGCCAATGTCCGCCTCCATCTCGGCGA
>DATGEV010000353.1:0-4853 GCA_035309885.1 Sphingomonas sp. | reverse complement strand
CTGTTCGACCTTGGCTACATCGGAGTCGGCGGTGAGGTCGGCGGGCAGCACCTCGATCTTCACACCCGTCTCGGAGCGCAGCCGCTCGGCGAGCGTCGCCATCCGCGCGCCGTCACGCGCGACGAGGATCAGGTCGTAGCCGCGCTTGCCGAGACGGTCGGCATAGGTGGCGCCGATGCCGGTGGACGCTCCGGTGATGACGGCGGTGCCTTTGGTGGTGCTGGTCATGGCTGAAAATCTCCGTTCGACTCGGGGGAGTATCTCACTTGCAGTTTGATAGTGATGTTGCTATCAAAACGCAATGGACACCGAGAAGCTTTCCACCGGCCCCTGCCCTGTCGCCCGTGCACTGGTCCGGGTGGGTGATGCCTGGAGCATGCTAATCCTGCGCGACGCCGGTTATGGCGCCACGCGCTTCGATCAGTTCCGCACGAGCCTGGGGATCGCGCCGAACATCCTGACGCGCCGTCTTGCGGCACTCACTGAGGCGGGGCTGCTCGAGAAACGGCGCTACAGCGAACGGCCGCCGCGCGACGAATATGTGCTGACGCCCAAGGGGCGCGATTTCCTGCCGGTGCTGGCGGTGATCGGTGCCTGGGGCACTAAGCATTATGGGCATGGCGGCACGACGCACGCCGTCGATGTCGATACCGGAGTGGTGATCGATCCGATGGTGGTCGATCGGGCGACCGGGCGCCCGTTCCGCGAGATCCGGACGCGCCCCTTGCTGCCTGATTGGGCGTCAGCGGTCTGATGAGCGGCGGGGGCGTACCCCCGCCTGTGAGGATCAGGCCTGCGCGGCCTCCGCTTCGGGATCGACGGTAGGCGCCAGCAGGCGGCCGGTGGCGCTGCGCACGAACAGCAGCACCGCGCCTGCGCCGCCGACGAGGCCGGCGTGCATGCCCCAGAAGGCGAAGCCTGACATGGTGCCGAGCAGCGTCGCCAGCTTGGCCACGATCAGCCCGGCGATGAACAGGTTGATGTAATAGACCGCCATCAGCGTCGCCGCGATCGCCTTGGGCGCGACACGCGAATAGAGCGCCAGGCCGACGGGGAAGATGTTGGCGAAGCCGACATCGTTGAGGATGTGGAACGCGAGGCCCCAGCCGAGACTCACCTTCTGCCCGGTCGCGACCTCGTGCAGCGAGGCGAGCGCCAGCGTCAGCGGGCCGAGGGCGGCGATGAACGCGCCGATGGTGAGCTTGGTGATCTCGTCGGGCTCGGTATGACGCGTGCCCCACCAGCGCCAGAACACGACCGACCCGGCCATGGTGATGGTCGAGACGATGGCGTCGAGCGAGATCAGGAAGGTCGACGGCATCGACCAGCCGAAGAAGCGCAGCTGATAGTGCGCATCGCCCCACAGCTCATAGGCCGCGAAAAGCTGCTGGTTGCCCACCGCGGTGAAGGCCAGCACCGGCACCAGCAGCGCCAGCACGAGGATGCGCTTGCCCTCGCCCGCGGCCAGCTTGGGGCGCGGCTCGACCAGTCCGCCCCTATGCTTGGGGGCAGGCTCGGCCGGCAGCCAGCGCCGGCCCGAGAGATAGACGGTGAGGCCGATCAGCATGCCGACACCGGCCGCGCCGAAGCCGAAATGCCACGCGATCTTCTGGCCGAGGAAGCCGCATACCAGCGGCGCCACGATCACCGAGATCTGGATGCCGAGCATGAAGATCTGGAAGGCGTCCGCGCGGCGCAGATCGCCCGGCGCATAGAGGTCGCCCACCTGCGCCGCGATGTTGCCCTTGAAGAAGCCGACGCCGACGAGAAGGCAGGCGAGCGCGAGCAGGAAAGTCTGGTCGAACGCCATGAAGAAATGGCCGAACGACATGGTGATGGCGCCGAAGGTGACGGCCCGGGTGCGGCCGATCCAGCGGTCCGCGATGGCGCCGCCGACCAGCGGGGTGAGATAGACGAGGCCGCCATAGAGGCCGGCGATCGCGCCGCCCATGGTGAGCGGGGTGAGTGGGCCGAACAGCCCTTCGAGCAGGTGGCGGAAGGGCGGGAAGCCCCAGATATTCTCGATATGGCCGGGCTGGAACAGCTGCTTGGCGCCATAGAGCGCGAGCAGCGTCGCCATGCCGTAATAGGAGAAACGCTCCCACGCCTCGGCGAAGGACAGGTAACCCAGCCCGCGCGGGTGGCCGAGAAAGGCGCGATCGGTCTGATAGTCGCGCGCGGCGGAGGCGGTGGAGGTGGCGTTCATTCCCAGAAATCGACCTTGTCGTAATGCGCGGGGGGGCCGATCACCTCCATCCGCTCGGACAGCATGGGGCGAAAGCTCGGGCGGCTCTTCAGCCCCGAATACCATTGCTTTGTCTGCTCATGCCCGCGCCAGTCGATCCCGCCCAGATAGTCGGCGACCGACAGGTGCGCGGCGGCGGCGAGATCGGCGAGGCTCAGCACCGGGCCGCCCAGCCAGCGGCGATGATCGAGCAGCCAGTCGATATAGTCGAGATGCGCGTTGGCGTTCTTCATCGCCTCGCGCAGCGCCTTGGCGTCGGGCGAGGTGCGGTGGACGAGCCGCTTGACCATGCGCTCGAGCATCAGCGGCTGAACGACCTCGGCATAGAGCTTCTCGTCGAACCAGGCGACCAGACGGCGGATTTCGGCGCGTGCCGCCGCGTCGCCCGCGATCATCGGCGCCTTGTCGATCGTCTCTTCGAAATATTCGCAGATCGCGTTCGAATCGCACAGCGCAAGCTGGCCTTGCACCATCACCGGCGTCTGGCCGGCAGGATTGAGGTCGATGAACTCGTCGCGCTTCAGCCAGGGCGATTCGCGGACCATCTCATAACCCACGCCCTTCTCGCCGAGCATGAGCCGGACCTTGCGGGAAAAGGGACAGAGCGGAAATTGGAAGAGGTGCCACATGATCGCCCCTGCCTAGACGGCGAGCGCAGGGGGGGGAAGGGGTCGATCGACACGGGCGCGATATCGCCCCCTCCCCGACACTGGAGGAGGGGGCGAAGGTCGGTTACTCCGCTGCCACCGCGGTCGTCTCGTCGCTGAGCGGGTGGGTGAGGCGGGTCAGCATCTCCTTGGGGCAGACCTGCCAGATGCGGCCGCGCCAATGCGCCCAGTCGGCGAGTACGGTGTGCGCCCACTTGCTGTCGGTGCGGCGCGCATGCTCCTCGACCAGCGCCTTCGCCACGCCCTCCCAATGCGCCGAGCCGATGCGTTGCCAGAAGATGCTCTCCGAATTGGCGTGGCGCTCGAACGAGCCAGCCTCGTCGAGCACGAAGGCCATGCCGCCGGTCATGCCCGCACCGAAATTCTCGCCCACCGAACCCAGGATCACCGCGACGCCGCCGGTCATATATTCGCAGCCATTGGCGCCGCAGCCCTCGATCACGACGTTCGCGCCCGAGTTGCGGACGGCGAAGCGCTCACCGGCCTGCCCGGCTGCAAACAGAGCGCCGGCGGTTGCGCCATAGAGCACGGTGTTGCCGATGATGGCGTTCTTGCGGCTGTCGAGCGGCGAGGAGACGGTGGGGCGCACCGCGATGATGCCGCCCGACAACCCCTTGCCGACATAATCATTGGCGTCGCCGAACACTTCGAGCGTCACGCCCTTGCACAGAAAGGCGCCGAGCGACTGCCCGGCCGAGCCACGCAGGCGGACATGAACATGCCCGTCCGCCAGATGGCTCATGCCAAACTTGGCTGTGATCTCCGACGAGAAGCGCGTGCCCACTGCGCGGTGCGTATTCCGCACCGAGTAGGTGAGCTGCATCTTCTCGCCGCGCTCGAACACCGCGCGGGCGTCGCGCAGCATCTGCGCGTCGAGGCTGTCGGGCACCTCGTTGCGGTTGCCCGCGATCGAGAAGCGGCGCTCGGTATCCGGTGCGTCGACCTTCGCGAGGATCGGGTTGAGGTCGAGATCGTCGAGATGCTCGGCGCCGCGGCTGACCTGCCGCAGCAGCTCGGTGCGGCCGATGATCTCGTCGAGCGAGCGCAGGCCGAGACGGGCGAGGATCTCGCGCACCTCCTCAGCGATGAAGGTCATCAGGTTGATCACCTTCTCCGGTGTGCCGATGAATTTGGCGCGCAGCTTTTCGTCCTGCGTGCAGACGCCGACCGGGCAGGTGTTCGAATGGCACTGGCGCACCATGATGCAGCCCATGGCCACCAGAGACAGCGTGCCGATGCCGAACTCCTCCGCGCCGAGGATCGCAGCGATCACGATGTCACGTCCGGTCTTGAGCCCGCCGTCGGTGCGCAACTTCACACGATGACGCAGGCCGTTGAGGGTGAGCACCTGATTGGCCTCGGTCAGCCCCATCTCCCACGGCGTGCCGGCATATTTCACCGACGTCTGGGGTGAGGCGCCGGTGCCGCCGACATGGCCGGCGACGAGGATGACGTCGGCATGGGCTTTCGCCACACCCGCCGCGACCGTGCCGATCCCGGCCGAGCTCACCAGCTTCACGCAGACCCGCGCGCGCGGGTTGATCTGCTTGAGGTCGTAGATGAGCTGCGCCAGATCCTCGATCGAATAGATGTCGTGATGCGGCGGCGGCGAAATGAGCTGGATGCCGGGTACCGCGTGCCGGAGCCGCGCGATGAGCTCGGTCACCTTGTGGCCGGGTAGCTGGCCGCCTTCGCCGGGCTTGGCGCCCTGCACGATCTTGATCTCGAGCTCCTCCGCCCGGACCAGATATTCGGCCGTGACCCCGAAGCGGGCCGACGCCACCTGCTTGATGCGGTTGTCCAGCCGGTCCCCGTTCGGGAGCGTGCGGTAGTTGGCCGGGTCTTCCCCGCCTTCGCCGGAGTTGGACTTGGCCCCCACGCGGTTCATGCCCACCGAGAGCACCGAATGCGCCTCTGGCGAGAGGGCCCCGAGCGACATC
>DATGEV010000352.1:0-2945 GCA_035309885.1 Sphingomonas sp. | reverse complement strand
AAGGGGACAAGCAGCACTCATTCGGGCAAGCCCACTTTCCGAAGACCCTCGATCAACAGCTTGGCGTTTGATTGTCCACCGCGAGCGATCCACGCAGTATGGCGCGACGATCAGGATGAGAGCGGCGCGTCAATCAAGATGAGACGAGGCGGCCGAGTCAGGAGATAATTGACGCTGGCCGCCGGCTTGGCAAGCGTTGATTGACGCTGCGCGACAATCAAGCGGCATTGCCAGCGTCAATCACCGCTTTGTCGAGCTCGTTTGGAGTGGCATGAACGGGCGGCCGGCCTGGACCGCGCCTGCGATCGAGGGCAACTTTTCGACGGTAGCTCTCGACGTTCATCTCAAGGATCGTGGCGTGGTGCACCAGGCGATCGATGGCCGCCAGCGTCATTGCCTGATCGGGGAAGATACGCCCCCACTCGCCGAACGGCTGATTGGCCGTGATCAGCAGCGAGCGTCGCTCGTAGCGGGTGGCGATCAGCTCGAACAGTACGCTGGTCTCCGCCTGATCCTTGCTCACATATGTGATGTCGTCGAGGATCAGCAGGTCGTAGCGGTCAAGTTTGGCGATTGCGGACTCCAGCGCTAGCTCGCGCCGCGCCACCTGCAGCCGCTGTACCAGATCAGTAGTGCGTGCGAAGAGAACGCGCCAACCGTTCTCGACGAGAGCCAGGCCGATCGCTGCGCCGAGATGGGTCTTGCCTCCGCCGGGTGGACCGAACAGCAGCAGATTGGCGCCGGTCTTCAACCAGACGTCGCCGGCGGCGAGCGCCATCGCCTGTGCCTTTGACAGCATCGGCACGCTCTCGAAGTCGAACGTGGCGAGCGTCTTGCCAGCAGGCAAACGCGCTTCCGCCATGTGTCGCTCGATGCGACGGCGGGTGCGATCCGCAGCCTCGTGCTCGGCAAGGGCCGCGAGGAAGCGGGCGGCGGGCCATCCTTCCTTGTCCGACTGTGCGGCGAGCTTCGGCCAGATCGCCTTGACGCCGGGTAGGCGCAGCTCATTGAGCAGCAGCTCGACGCGGGCGGCATCGATGGAGGTCGCTATGCTGGTCATGCTGCTTCTCCCAGGTTCGAGTGGGCCGACACGATGCTGACGGAGACCAGCTCATCGTAGACGTCGAGCGACGCCAGCTTGACGGCGACACTCGGGATCGAGGCCGCCTCTGGTCGGAAGCGATCGCGCAGCGCGGCAAGATCGGGTAACCGTCCGGCATCGAGATCGGTCGCGATCGCCTCGGCGAGATCGGCTTCGCAGGCTCGCTCGTGGGCCAGCGCCAGAAGCTCGACCGTCACCTTGCAGGCGCGCCGGTCATCGCCGTGCTCCCGCAAGGTCTCGAACAGACGTTTGTAAGCCGCGCGCGGGAAGAGCTGATCGCGATAGACGAGGCTGACGAGCGCCATCGGCTTGCGCCGCAAGGCATGGATGACGTGCCGGTAATCAACGACATGCCCGCCCTGGCTCTCCGACACAGGCCGACCGCGCCGCAGCGTCCCGACCGGCGTGACGCCGAGGAAGCATTCGAGCCGGTCGTCGAAGATGCGCACACGCAGGCGATGGCCAATCAGTCTTGAAGGAACGGTGTAGAACACGCGCCGCAGGATGAAGCCGCCTGACGACGTCACCGGGATCACCTTCTCCTCGAAGTCGGTCGTGCGGCCTTTCGGCAGTGGCGCCAGTGCTTCTTTCTCGAGCGCGATCCGCTTGGCGAGGTTGGCGTTGCGCCGGCCGACAATCTCGTCGACAAAAGCCCGGTAGGCATCGAGACTGGCGAAGTCGCGCGTGCCCCGCAGCAACAGCGCATCCTCTAGCGCTCGTTTGAGATGACCGTGCGCACTCTCGATCGAGCCGTTCTCGTGTGCGATGCCCGCATTGTTGCGCGTGGGTGCCATGCCGTAGTGGCCCATCAATGCGGCGTAGCGCTGTGTCAGATCCTCCCGCGTGTCGGTCGCCAGATTGCGGAATGCCGCCGACAGGCTGTCGCTGCGATGCTCCCGCGGCACGCCGCCTAGCGCCCACAGGGCGTTCTGCAAGCCCTCTGCCAGGGCGACGAAGCTTTCGCCGCCGAGCACGACATGGGCATGCTCGAAGCCGGAGAACGCCAGCCGGAAGTGATAGAGCCGGTGATCGAGCGCCTCACCCGCGATGGTAATGCCGAGCGCGCTTGTGTCGGTGAAGTCGGACAGACCCAGACGGCCGGGCTCGTGCTCCTGGCGGAAGATCACGTCCTGTTCGGGGCCGTTGAGCGCCCGCCAGGCATTGATGCGCCGCTCCAGCGTGCGTCGGATGTTGGAGTTGAGGTCGGGATGCCGTCGGCGCAGCTCGTCCAGCACGCCGATCACGCGAATGCCAGGCGCAGCCTTCAGGATCGGGATGATCTCGGCGTCCCAATAGGGCGCGAGCGGATCGGTCCGTCGCCGGCCCCTCAGCGCCTTCCTCTGCGATGGCAGGCGCGAATCGCCCTCGATCCGATACGCGCTCGCTTTCGAGAACCCCGCCTTGGCCGCGGCGGCCTCGGGGGACAATGTCAGTCGGTAGTTCATGTACAGCCTCATCTGGTGGTCGGTGATGTGAAGGCCAGGCAAGGCGTCGATTCCCTCTTGTCGAGACGAATCAACAGCTTGCACCAGCCGCACCCGGCCGCCAGATGGGTCCGAAAAGCGCGACGCCGATGGGGACGGCCCTTCGGTCGGGCTACGCCCTCCCTTCGGTCCGCCCCCATCGGCGCAGTCTCATCCTGATTGTCGCTAAGGTCTCACCTTGATCGCCGCAGCCCAGCTGACGAGACTGAAAACAAATACGACGCGTTGACCCGAGACCAACTCGTACAGCTGCTACGGAAGCGGGATCGTCAAAAGAAGCTCGGCCTCGTTTGGGAACGAGACGAGATCGAGGCAGATAGGGCCATCGATGCGAACTTCGTAGTCTGTTCTCTCGATTT
>DATGEV010000351.1:0-9460 GCA_035309885.1 Sphingomonas sp. | reverse complement strand
CCTCGGCGCCCGGCCGGCGCCGCTCAACCGCCGATATTGTTGGTCCGGCGCATAAAGGCGGCCACGTCGTCGTGGATCTGCTTCAGCGACTCCTGGTGCGCGTACACCATGTGGCCCGACGGATAGTAATGATACTCGATATTGTCCCGGAGCTTCGCCGGGATCGGCAGGTGGTGCATCTCGTACCAGCCCTCATAGAAAGGCGTGGCGAGATCGAAATAACCGCCGGCGACCAGCACCTTGAGATTGGGGTTGTACTTCATCGCCGACGCCAGATCCGGCATGACGTTGGTCGCGCCCCGGATCGGGAAGGGCAGCCCCGGCTGCTGGTGACTGAAGTCCCAATCCTTGAACACGTCGATCTCAGGCTTGTAGACCTCGTTCGCCCCGAAGCGCAGATCCTTGCGGACATAATCGTTGAACGCCGAGACATAGGCCGAGCTGATCGACGCCGATTGCGGATCATAATCAGCTTCCTTGGAGAGCGGATCCATGTCCGGGCCGGAGAAGCGCGAATCCAGTCGCCCGGTGGTGAGCCCCGAGCCGTTTTGAAGCTCCTTCGAGAACTGGCCGCCATCGATCCGCAGGTCCGACTTCATAATATAGGCAACCGGGAGGCCCGTATAATGGGCGAGCTTCTCGGCCACCTGCTGCTTGCGCGCGGGGTCGATCTCCGAACCGAATTGCAGCGCCTGCACATAATCGGTGTTGGCGAACTGCTCGACCTCCTTGAGGAAAGCGCCCAGATCGACGGGCCGTTCGCCCGTCAGGCGGTTATGATACCAAGCCGTCGCCGCGTAGGTGGGCAGCGTCGTGACATAGGCCTCGTCGCTCCCCGGATTGAGCGTGGGCGTGTCCGCCGACAGGTCAAAATTGAGGATCTGCGAGAGCAGCACCACGCCGTTGAAATCGATGTCATTGCCGGTCTCCAGCTCGTTCACCACCACCGCCGAGCGGGGCGTGCCATAGCTTTCGCCGAACAGATATTTGGGCGAGTTCCAGCGGCCATATTGCGACAGGAAGCCCTTGATGAACTCCCCGAAGGCATGGGCATCGGGATCGACGCCGTAGAAGGCCTTTTCCTTGTCCTTGCCGGCGATGCGGCTGAAGCCGGTGCCCGGCGCGTCAATGAAGACGAGATCCGATGCGTCCAGCAGGCTGTAGCCGTTGTCGATGATCCGGTAAGGCGCCGCCGCCGTATGGCTGTCGTCCGCCGTCACGATCCGCCGCGGCCCGAATGCGCCCATGTGCAGCCACACGGTCGAGGAGCCCGGTCCGCCGTTGTAGAGGAAGGTGATCGGGCGATCGGCCGACGGCGCACCCTTCTTGAAATAGGCGACGTAGAACATCGAGGCCTCGGCCTTGGCGTCCTTCTTGTCGCCCAGATCATTGCCCGACTTCTCGCGCCACGCAGCATCGTCCCACCCCTTGGGATGCACCACGATCGTGCCGGCGATGGCCTTGTAGTCGATGCGCTTGCCCTCAACCGTCACCGAGCCTTCGCTCGTGGAGCTTTCGGGTTCGAACAGCACGCCCTTGTTCGGCGCCGCCGTCGTGGACGCTTCGGGCTTCTTGCTGGTGGTCGAGGCGACCCTCGGTGCGTCTGCTGCGTGGAGAACACTGGCCAGCGACACAGTGGCGGCGAACAGCAAGGCTTTCTTCATCCGATGCCCCTTCCCTTTTTGGTGTCTGGTTTTGTTAATACACTAGACGGGCAAAACTGCTGTCGGCAAGCCCCTTCGCCGGGATGGGCTGTCGCGGCATGGAAACGGTGTCAGGCTGGGCATGGAGACATGGACCGCTTCGAATCCGATCTCGCCCGCACCAAGGAAGAGCTCGCCGACAGCTTCCACGAAGAGCTGGAGATGGAGCTCGACGAAGCCCCGCTCGAAGGGCTGTTCGTCGAGATGGTGCCGGCCTCCAGGCGACGCTGGAGGAACAGTTCGCGCAAAGTGCGCGGTTGACCGAGTCAGCAGCTCGCCGGCGGCGGCGTCCCCACGGAATGAGGCAAGCTTTTTTACACGTTCGGGAAACGTGACAAGAAAACGCGACTTTCTTTGCACGTTACCAGCGACGTGCAAAACAATCGGCAGATCCTTTCACGAGACCGCGTCCCTGTGCTGAAGGCCAGCTCTCCATCCCGGACCAGCCACCGCCGAGCGTCGAGGAGACGCCCGCGGCCAAGGAGATGCCGCGCTATGTCGAGGCGCTGCGTCACGGCTTCAGTGTTCATGCCGAAGAAGTCGGTGACGAGCGTGGCCGGCATCATCAGCGCGGTCGGGGTCGAACCCGGCAAAATCAGCTTCCGGAGACGCCTCCCATCGCACGCACGCCGTCCACCACCGTGGTGAGCTGGCGCGTGTGGAGATCGAGCAGCGCGCGCTCCGCATCGAGCGCCGCGGTCTGCGCGGTGACGACCTCGAGATAGTCGGATGCGCCGTCGCGATAGCGGGTGAGCGCCAGATCGCGCGTCTGCTCAGCCGCCGAGGCGGCGTCCCGCTGATCGCCTTCCTCATGCTGGAGGTCGCGAGCCCGGGCGAGATCGTCCTCGACCTCGCGGAAGGCGTTGAGCACCGTCTGCTTGTAGGTGGCAGATGCTTCGTTGAACTCGGCGCGCGAGATCCGCACACGCGAAGCACGCGCGCCTCCGTCGAACACGGTCAGCGCAGCCGCAGCCGGGCCCAGCGCCCAGAAACTGCTCGCGGTGTGCAGCAGGCTGGCACCGGTCGTTTCGTAGCCACCGCCTGCGCCGAGCGACAGCGAGGGGAAGATCGCTGCGCGCGCCACGCCGATGCGGGCGTTGGCAGCGGCCACGCGCCGCTCTGCCGCATCGATGTCGGGCCGGCGCTGGAGCAGCGTCGAGGGGGTTCCGGTCGGGAAAGCCGGCGCCGTACTCAGCCGGGGATCGGACGAGAGCGAGAAACTCGATGCTGGCTCGCCGACCAGCACCGCGATGGCATGTTCGAACGCCGCGCGATCGGCATGCACTTCGGACAGCTCCGCCCGCGCTGTCGCGAGCTGGGTGCGCGCGCGGCTGGTATCGAGCCCGGAGGCGACACCGCCCTCGTGGCGCGTCTCGGTCAAATCATAGGCGCGCTGAAAGGCGTCGACCGTCTGCCGCAACAGCTCCTCGCGCGCATCGAGGCCGCGGAGCTGGAAATAGGCGCCAGCGAGGCTTGTCTGCAGGCCCAGCCGCACGCACGCCACGTCGGCAGCGCTCGCCTGCGCGTCGGCGCGGCCGGCGCGGATCGAGTTGCGCACCCGGCCGAACAGATCGACTTCATACGCCAGCGACGCGCCGACCCTGTAGTCGTTGTAGGTCGCGGGCCGGCCGATCGTGGAGAGCGGACGATTGGCCGAGGCCCGATCGCGCTGGGCACTGCCGCCGACGCCGATCTCGGGGAACAGGTCCGCTCGGGCTTCGTGGAGCGAGCCCACCGCCTCGCCATAGCGCGCGACGGCCGCGGCGAGCGAAGGGCTGCCCGCCTCGATCCGTGCTTCGAGCCCGTTCAGCACCGGATCGCCGAACGCCTCCCACCAAGCCGCGCGCGGCGCGTCGGCTGCCGGCACCGCGACCGTCCAGCCCTCGGGTGCCTCCTTATAGGCGGCTGGCGTGCCGACTGCGGGGCGATGATAATCGGGCGCCAGCGAGCAACCCGAGAGAAGCAACGCCGTGACGAGGAGCGACGGCTCAGTGCGACGCATTGGCCGCTCCGGCGCGCGCCACCTGTACCTGATCACCGTTGGCGATGGCGTCGGGCGGGCTGTCGATCGCCCGGTCGGTAGCGGCGAGCCCAGCCACGACCTCCAGCTTGTCGCCGGAATCGCGACCGATCCTGACCGGATGCAACTTCACCCGGCCCTGCGCGTCGACCACCGCAACGAGCGTGCCGTCGCTGCGATAGAGCACGGCACTGGCCGGAAGCGTCACCGCTCCGCCGGCGCCCGTGATCGGGAAACGCACCTGCGCGTAGGCGCCGGGCTTGAGCGCGCCGTCGGCGTTGGGCGCCTGCAGCTCGACCAGCACGGTGCCCGACTGCTGATCGACCGCGTCGGCGGTGCGGGTCAGCGTCGCGTCGAAGCTGCGGCCCGGATATTCGGGCAGCGTCAGCGTCGTGTGCAGGCCCGGCTTGAGCCCCGCCGAGCTCGCCTGCGGCACGCGCACAAAGATCCGCACGCGGCTGACGTCGGACACCGTAAAGAGCGGCTGCGCGGCGGCATTGCCCGCCGTCACCAGCGCGCCGATCTGGGTCGATCGGCTGGTCACGATGCCCGCGAAGGGCGCCTCGATCCGGGTGAAGCCCTGCAGCGCCGCAAGCCGGCGGACGTTCGCCGACGCCGCGTTGCTGAGCGCCGACTTGGCCGCCAGATCGCCCTGCTTCTCGTCAGACTCCTGCTTCGACACCGCATCCTTCTGGAGCAGCGTCGACCAGCGGGTGGCGGTGGTCTCGGCGAGCGCCTGGTTGGCGCGCGCGGTCTGGAGGTCGGCGCGCGCCTGCTCGAGCTGCTGGTCCACCTCGGGCGCGTCGATCAGCGCGAGCAGCTGCCCCGCCTTCACCGGCGCGCCGATGTCGACGAACCACTGGCGGACATAGCCGTTGGTGCGCGCGTAGATCGGCGCGCTGTTGAGCGCCTGGACATTGCCCGGCAACACCAGCGCATCGGCGGCGCCCTCGGCCTGCGGGGTGACGACGCTGACCGTGGGCACGGCCTGCTGCTTGGTCCAGTCGGCGAGCTTCTGGTCGGCGTGGTGGCGGGCGTGGATACCCCACGCGACCACGACGACCGCGCCAACGACGGCAGCGGTGCCGATCCGCTGCAACACGCGGTTGTCGCCGGACGCCGCGCCGCGCGCGGACGGGATGTCATGCATGGACTTCCTCCAGTCGGGCGGCGGCGGAAACCGGCCTGCCCTTGCGATGAACGACGCTGAAGACGACGGGAACGAACATCAGCGTGGCAAAGGTGGCAACGAGAAGCCCGCCGATGACGGCGCGGCCGAGCGGGGCATTCTGCTCACCGCCTTCTCCCAGGCCGAGCGCCATCGGCAGCATGCCGATGACCATGGCGAGCGCGGTCATCAGCACCGGGCGGAAGCGGGTCATGCCAGCTTCGAACGCGGCCGCCGTGGCGTCGCCCAGCTCGTCCAGCTTCTCGCGAGCGAAGCTCACCACCAGGATCGAGTTGGCGGTGGCGACGCCCATGCACATGATCGCGCCGATCAGCGCCGGCACCGACAGTGTGGTGCCGGTGACGAACAGCATCCAGATGATGCCCGCGATGGCGCCGGGCAGCGCGGTGATGATCACGAACGGATCGAGCCAGCTCTGGAAGTTCACGACGATCAGCAGGTAGATCAGTACGATCGCGCCGAGCAGGCCGAAGACCAGGCCCGAGAAGGCGGTGTTCATCGTCTGGTACTGGCCGCGCAGCGTGACGGTGGTGCCCTTGGGCGCCTCCTTCTTCAGATCCTTGAGCACCTTGTTGATGTCACCGGCGACGGCACCCAGGTCGCGCCCGGCGGGCGTCGCGTAGATGTCGATGGCGAGCGCGATATTATAGTGGTTGATTACGGCGTTGGCGTTGTCGCGGCCGAAGCCGGCGACGCCCGACAGCACCTGCGGCTGGGTCGCGCCCGATCCAGTGACCGGGATGTTGCCGAGCTCGCTCAGCGACCGCACCCGATATTCCGGCGCCTGCGCCGCGACCGCGTAGGAAACGCCATTCTCGGGGTTCACGAAATAAACCGGGGCCGTCGTCGTGGTGCCGGCCAGCGCATTGGCGAGACTGGTGGTGACGTCCTTCTCGGTCAGGCCGAACTGACCGATCCGGGTGCGATCGACGTTGACGCGAAGCTCAGGGTAAGCGGACGACTGCTGGATACGGCCATCAGCCGCGCCCGGGATCGCCCTCACCCGGCGCAGGATCTTCTGCGCGTAGAGCATGTTCGCCTTGGCATCCTTGCCCACGATCTGGATGTCGATCGGGGCCGGAGCGCCGAAATTCAGAATCTGGCTGGTGATGTCCGCCGGCAGCGAGCCGAAGGTCACGCCGGGAAAGGACCGCGGCAGATCCTCACGCAGCCGCGTGAGATAGTCGGCGGTCGGCTTGTGCCCCTCGTTCAGCGTGATGAGGATGTCGCCATCCTGCGGGCCGATCGTGCCGGAATTGTTGTAGGTCGTGTTGATGGCCGAGATCGGCAGGCCGATGTTATCGACCATGGTGGCGAGCTCGTCCTTCGGGATGATCTGGCGAATACGCTGCTCGATCCGGTCGAACTGGGCCGAGGTATCCTCGATACGCGAGCCGACCGGCGCGCGGACGTGCAGCGTGATCTGGCCTGCGTCCACCGACGGGAAGAAATTCCGCCCAAGGAAGGGCACCAGCAGGAACGACAGCGCGACCACGGCGAGGAAACCGATCGCGAACGGCTTGCGAGCGCCGAGCGCACGGCCGAGCAACTGGCCATAGCCTTCGCGCAGCCGCTCGAACCGCTTCTCGAAGCCGCGCTGGAAGCTGACGAGCGGATTGGTCGTCTCCTCGCGATGCTCCATGTGGACGTGCGGCTTGAGGAGGTACATCGCCATCGTCGGCACCAGCGTCCGCGACAGGATGAACGAGCCGATCATCGCGAACACCACCGACAGCGCCAGCGGCACGAACAGGAAGCCCGCGACCCCCGGCAGGAAGAACATCGGCACGAACACGATGCAGATGCACAGCAGCGAGACGAAGGCCGGCGTCGCGATGTCGGCCGCGCCGTCGAGGATAGCGCGGATGACGCCCTTCCCCTGTTCGAGGTGATAGGTGATGCTCTCGATCGTCACGGTCGCATCGTCGACGAGGATGCCGACCGCGAGGCTTAACCCGCCCAGCGTCATGATGTTGAGCGTGTTGCCGGTGGCGCCGAGGAAGATCACCGCGAACAGCACGGCCAGCGGGATCGAGATCGCGATGATCACCGTGGAGCGCCACGAGCCCAGGAACAGCAGGATCATCAGCGAGGTGAGCGCGGCCGCGATCGCGCCTTCCTTCACGACACCCTGGATGGCGGCGCGCACAAACACCGACTGATCACCGATCGGGATCACCTTCAACGACGGCGGCAGCGTCTCGGTGAGGCCGGGCAGCTTGTCCTTGACGCCCTGCACTATCGACAGCGTCGAGGTCGCGCCGTTCTTGAGCACCGTCATCAGCACCGATCGCGTGCCATCGACGTGCACGACATTCTGCTGCGGCGAAGAGCCGTCGCGGACATGCGCCACGTCACGCAGATAGATGGTCGCGCCGTTGACGGTCTTGACCGGCAGATCGTTCAGCCCCTCGATCGAGTTGGGCGCGTTGTTGAGCAGGATATTATACTGAAAGGCGCCAATCTTGGCGAAGCCGGCCGGGTTGATCTGGTTCTGGTTGGCAATCGCGTTGCCAACGTCCTGCGCCGACAGGCCCTTGGACTGGAGCGCCTCCGGATCGATATCGACCTGCACCTGACGCTGCTTGCCGCCCGAAGGATAGGGCAGCGCGGCGCCGGGCACCGTCACCAGGCCGGGACGGATCTGGTTCTGCGCAAGGTCGAACAGCTTCTGCTCGGAGAGCCCCTGCCCCGATACCGCGAGCTGCAGGATCGGCACCGTCGAGGCGTTGTAGTTCAGGATCAACGGCGGCGTGGTGCCCGGCGGCAGCTGCTTCAGGATCGTCTGCGAAATCGACGTCACCTGCGCGGTGGCGGTCTGGATGCTCGCGCCCGGCTGGAAATAGATCTTCACCACGCCGATACCCTGCATCGACTGGCTCTCGATATGGTCGATGTCGTTGACCGTCGTCGTCAGCACGCGCTCGAACGGCGTTACGATGCGGCCGGTCATGTCGTCGGGCGACAGGCCGGTGTACTGCCACGCCGTCGCGATCACCGGCACGCCGATGTTGGGGAAGATATCCACGGGCGTCCGCGCCGCCTGCAGAATGCCGACAATGCCGATCAGAATCGACATCACGATGAAGGTCAGCGGTCGGGCCAGAGCTATCCGGACGATCCCGTTCATCGCACACTCTTTCTTCGGAGGGGCAACCGGCACCGGTGGCCCAAAAGGGTTGCCGAACCCCGCGCGCTCACTCGGAGGGGGGGGATGCCGGGGGCGCGGGGTTCGGACGGCGACGCATTTGCTCCCGCTGTCATTGCACGTCCAGTATGGATTTGCCCCTTATCGATATGTATCAGATATCGATCATGGAACTGCGCCATCTCCGCTATTTCGTCCGCGTCGCCAGCGAGCTGCATTTCGGCCGCGCCGCCGAACAGCTCGGCATCTCGCAACCGCCACTCAGCCAGCAGATCCGGCTGCTGGAGCAGGAGCTGGGGGTGCAGTTGTTCGAGCGATCGAGTCGAAAGGTCCGCCTGACCGCCGCGGGGCGTTTGTTCCTAGATGAAGCGAAGGCGACGCTCGCCCAGGCCGATCGCGCTGTCCGTGTCACGCGCCGCGCGGCTGTTGGCGAACTTGGCGAACTGACGATCGGGCTATCCGCCTCGACGCTCTTCGTCCCCATCGTCTCCGATGCGCTCAACCTGTTCCGGTCCGGTCATCCTGACGTGCATCTCAGCTTCACCGAGCTCCCGATCGCGGCGCAGCGGGATGCCGTGGCAGGCGGCACACTCGATCTTGGCTTCGTGCGCAGCCGCAACATGCCACTGCTTCCCGACAACATCGCCGCCGAATGCGTGGTGACCGATCGGATCTATGTCGCGATGCAGCGGGGGCATCGTCTCGCGAACGGAGACACGCCGCTCGATATCGCCCATCTCGCTGGCGAATCGATCATCCATTACCCCTATGATCGCGAAGGCTTTCTCGAAGATATCCATCGGCTTTTCGACAAGGCCGGCATCCGCGCCCGCTTCGCGCAGGAAACCCACGAGATGTCGACGCTTCTGGGCCTTGTCAGCGCGGGGTTGGGCATCACCGTCCTGCCGGGATCACTCCGCAGGCTCAATGTCGACAACCTGCACTATCGGGAGCTGGGCGGAGGATGCGCGCTCAGCAGCATGTGGCTCCTGCACAACACCGAGCGCGCCAGTGCCAGCGCCCACGCCTTTGTCGAATTGATCCGGGCGTCCATCGTGAACGCCCGGCCCACGACGGATTTCGCCATAGCGTCCTAGGCCAGCCGCGCCGCGTGCCAGCGCAGGTGATCGGCCATGAAGGTCGAGATGAAATAATAGCTGTGGTCGTAACCAGGCTGGAGCCGCAGCGTCAGCGGAAGGCTCGCCCTGGCACAGGCCGTTTCCAGCAGGTTGGGGCGAAGCTGTTCCTTGAGGAACATATCCGCCTCGCCCTGATCGATCAGAAGCGCGGGGACGCGCGCGCCGTCCTCGATCAACGCGACCGCGTCATGCCGCCGCCACGCGGCGCGATCATCGCCAAGATAGCCACCGAGCGCCTTCTCGCCCCACGGCACCTGCGTC
>DATGEV010000350.1:0-3561 GCA_035309885.1 Sphingomonas sp. | reverse complement strand
ATCATGTCATCGCGCTCGGCGGCGGGGTGATCGGCGATCTGGTGGGCTTCGCCTGCTCGATCCTGAAGCGCGGCTGCGGCTTCGTGCAGGTGCCGACGACGCTGCTCGCCCAGGTCGATTCGTCGGTCGGAGGCAAGACCGCAATCAACACGCGCGCCGGCAAGAACCTGATCGGCGCGTTCCACCAGCCCGCCCATGTGCTGATCGATCCCGACACGCTCGACACGCTGCCGGAGCGCGAGCTCGCCGCAGGCTATGCGGAAGTCGCGAAATACGGGCTGATCGACGATCCCGCTTTCTTCGACTGGTGCGAGGCGAACGGTGCAGCACTGCTCGCCGGCGACCGGGACGTCCGCGTCCACGCCATCGCCACCAGCGTCGCCGCCAAGGCCCGCATCGTCGCCGAGGACGAACGCGAGACGATCGGCCGCCGCGCACTGCTCAACCTCGGCCACACCTTCGGGCACGCGCTGGAGGCCGAGACAGGTTTCTCCGAACGGCTTCTGCATGGCGAGGGCGTCGCGTGCGGGATGGCGCTCGCCTTCCGCTTCTCGGCCGCGCAGGGGCTGTGCGCGGCCGATGAGGCGGAGCGCGTCTCGCGCCACCTCGCGGCGATGGGCCTGCCGACGACGCTCGCCGCCGCTGGGGTCGAGGCATCGGGCGGCGCGCTGGTCCGCCACATGCTCCACGACAAGAAGATGGCGGGCGGCAACTTGCCGTTCCTGCTCGCGCGCGGGATCGGGCAGACCTTCCTGGCGAAGGATGTCAATCTGGCGGCAGTCGCCGGCTTCCTCGATACCGAACGGGCGGCCTAGGCGCCGCGCCACGCCCCCACTGCCAGCATGAGCCAGCCAGCTATCATCAGCAGGCCTCCAATGGGTGTGATCGCGCCGAACCAGAGCGGCGCACCGAACGCCATCGCATAAAGCGTCCCCGCAAACAGCGCGCCACCCGCCACGAAGCACCATCCCGTAGCGCGTCCCAGCGGCCGCCCGAGCAGCGCCAACGCCGCCACCGCATGGACCAGTTGATAGTGCGATCCGGTCTTGAGCCACTCCGCCGCCGGCCCATGCGGCCCATGCGCCCCATAAGCCCCCGCGATCACCGCCACCGCGCCAGACAGCGCCGCGAGCAGCGCCAGAAGGTCATGCCGTCTCATAGCTCCTCATGATCCTCCAGGCCGATACCGGGCCGCCCTGGCCGATGGATCAGCTGCAGCGCCGCGCGCAGGTCGCCGGCGTCGTGCTGGGCGTCGAGGCGCCGCCGATCGCGCTCGCGATAATCCTCCTCGATGCGATCGACCTCGGGCTCCTCGACACCGATCGCTTCGAGTGCCTGGCGCCCCATCGTGATCGCGCTTTCGTAGAGCTCGCGCACCGTGCCGGTGAGCTCGATTTCGCGGAGCGCGATTTCGTGGCGACGATCGAACAGCCGAACCAGCAGCTTGGCGTTGGGGAAGGCATTCCGCACCGTTGTCAGCACTTCGGGGCTGGCGCGCTCGCCATCGATGCAGAAGCAGATCAGTTTGGCGCGCTCCGCCCCCGCCTGCCGCAGCAGATCGATGCGTGTGCCGTCGCCATAATAGACGTTCATCTCCATGCGACCGCCGATCTCGATGATCTCCGGGTCGGTATCGACGATCGTCAGCGACAGTCCATTGGCGAGCAGCATCTGCGTCACCGTCTGGCCGAAGCGGCCATAGCCGACGACGATCGCGCTCGCCTGCTCGGCATCCTCGGGCCCGATGAGGCCGCGCAGCTTGGCGCCCGCCGCATCGCCCCCGAAACGCCGTGACAAGGACATCAGGAACGGCGTCGTCGCCATCGACAACGTCACCACCGCCGAAAACAGGCTCGCGGCCTCGGGACGGATGAGCAGCGCCGTTTGCGCCTGCCCGAACAACACGAAGCCGAACTCGCCCCCTTGGCTCAGCAGCAGGCCCAGCGCGAAGGCGGAGCGCCGCTCCATCCGGGCGATCCGCGCGATGACGTAGAGCACCAGCGTCTTGACCACGATCAACGCCGCCGCGATCCCGACCACGAACAGCGGCCGCGTCGCGATCGCCGACAGATCGAGCAACATGCCCACGGTCAGGAAGAACAGGCCGAGCAGGATCGAGCGGAACGGCTCGACGTCGGCCTCCAGCTCGTGGCGATAGGGCGAATCGGCCAGCATCACACCGGCCACGAACGCGCCGAGCGCAGTGGAGAGATGCAGCGCCTCCATCAGCGCGGAGGCCGCCAGCACCGTGAACAGTCCCGAGGCGACAAACATCTCGCGCTCGCCCAGCCGGCCGATCAGCCGTAGCGCCGGGCTCAGCACATAACGGCCCGCCAGCACCAGCAGCACCACCGCCGCGATCGTGTAGAGACCGAGCAGCCAGCCCGGCGGGGCGTTAGCGTCGGCGGGCGCCCGGGAGAGTGCTGCGATCACGGTGATCAGCGGAACGATCGACAGATCCTGGAACAGCAGGATCGAGAAGGCACGCTCGCCGAATTTTGTGTGCAGACGCCCGGCGGATCGCAGCAGCGGCAGCACCTGCGCGGTGGAGGACAGCGCCAGCGGCAGGCCCAGCGCCAGCGCTGCGGCCCCGCTGAAGCCGGTGAAGGCGAACACCACCGCCGAGATGGCCAGCCCCGCCACCACCACCTGCGCGAGGCCGAAGCCAAAGATCTCGTGCCGAAGCTCCCACAGACGGCGCGGATTGAGCTCAAGCCCGACCAGGAAAAGCAGCAGCGTGATGCCGATCTCGGCAATGCCCATCTTGCCCCGCGCATCGCCGACCCAATCGAGCATCTGCGGCCCGATCATCACGCCGGCGAGCAGATAGCCCAGCACCGCGCCGAGGCCGAGGCGTCGGAACAGCACCACGGCGGGCAGCGCCGCGCCGAGCATGATCACGCCGTCGCGGAGCAGATTGTCCGCCGCCGAAGCGGGGCTCACGCGGCAGCGCTTCGGCGAGCAGCGCGCGCTGCGCTTGCGGCCTCGGCCACAGCCTCGAAGGCGAGCCGGATCGAAGGATGGCGGGCGCTGTAGTCGCGCGCCGGGCCGAAGATCTCGAGCCCCGGCCAGTCACCCGGATCGGGCCGCTCCCTGGCCAGGAAGGCGGTGAGCGCGTCGCGCGCCGCATCCAGCTCCTCGATCGAACGGCCGATCGCATGCTCCGCCATCAGCGAGGCCGAAGCCTGCCCCAGCGCGCAGGCGCGCACCTCCTGCCCGATCGCGGCGATGCGCTCGTCGTCGTCGAGCGCGACGTCGACGGTGACGCGGCTGCCGCAGATCGGCGAGCGCCGCTGCGCCGATCCCTCGGCCTCAGCGAGGCGCTGGTCATGGGGGATCGAGGCGGCGAGCCTCAGGATGGTGGCGTTGTAGAGCGCAGCCGACATGCCCCCACAGATAGGGTGACGTTACGGCCACGTCGAGGCGCGATGCGCGTCCTTACAGCGACGAATTGCCGGTGCTGTTGCCGGCCTCGACGGGATGTTCGCCGCGGCGCTTGGCGACGAGATCGTCGATCGCGTGGCGGCTGGCCTGGAGCAGCGAGATGCTGCGCGCATCACG
>DATGEV010000349.1:0-4989 GCA_035309885.1 Sphingomonas sp. | reverse complement strand
CGGCCGCGACCAGATCACGCAGCGTATCAGTCATCGGCGTGCCGCCGCTGGAGCCCGGCTCACGCCGCCAGGCTGAGGAAGGGCACCGGCGCGGTGGGGGTGAGCACGATCGCGCCGCCATTGCGTGATTCGAACAGCTCGCCGTCGAGGATCACGCTGGAACGCTCGCCCTCGATGCGGATCTCGTCGCCGCGCTCGATATGCACGCCGTTCATTCGCTGGCGACCAAGCCGGCCGAAGATGCTGGCGACGGTGGCGCCCAGCAGCGACCCCGGTCGCTGCTCGACGAGCATCAGCTGGAGCTTGCCGACCTTGTCGCCCTGCGCCTGCCGCCAGCCGAGCAGCAAGCGGTGCAGCGTCGTCACGATCAGCAGCGCGAAGGTGCCGGTGACCACGCCCTGCTTCAGCACCGACACCGAAACCGGCTTGGGCTTGGGCGGCAGGAAATGCGCGCGGATGCCGAAGATCATTGAGAACAGGAGCGCGATCGCGGTGATCGCATGGCTGAGACTGTTGGGCAGACCCAGCGGATAGATCTTGTTGCGGCAATAGAGCATCGAATCGGCGAGCCCCGCGCCGCCGAGGAACATGCCCAGCACCGGCCGCGCATTATGCTCCTCGCCATGCGACAGCGCGATCAGCTCACGCGCGACGATATGCGGCGCAAGATCGGTGCGCGCGATCTCCATGATCCGCTCCAGCGCCACCAGGGGATCGCCGACCGCGCCGAGATCAAGCGCGATCAGGTTGGTCTTGCCGTTGGGCAGCACCGCGACCGGCGGCGGCGTCGTGCCGAAATGGGCACCATGGTAGAGCTCGGTCAACGTCGCCTGGACGGTGCCGTCGCCGCCGTTGATGACCAGAATCTTGGGCCGCACGCGCGCGATGGTACGCAGCGCATCGCCGATCTGTTCGACCTCCTCTACCTCATAGTGGAAGATGTCGCGATGCGACGCACAGAAAGCCCGGATACGCGGCAGCAGCGACCGGTTGCCGGTCGACCGCGGATTCGAAAGGAGCGCCACGCGTGCCATCAGCTTGACGCCTCCACCGGACGGAAGGAACCGCCGGCCAGATAGTTGAGGGTGATCGGGACGACCTTCACGCCATTCCCGACCTCGACCGCGACCTGATCGGGCGACGGCTTGCGCTTGAGCATCAGGTCGAACAGCGACAGATGCGGGTTGCCCGACATGCCGCCGCCGTCCGACTTGTCGGCCTTGCCCGAGCCGTCGACGTCGTGGCGCACCGACACCGCATAGCGGCCGGGCGCCGGCACCGGCACGCAGACGTCGAGCACGCCCGTGGCGGGCACCGACACCTCGATCCGCTTCAGATAGCTGCCCTTGTCGAAATAATGCTCGGGATCACCGCCGTAGGACTTGACGCGCAGCGTCCCCGTCCGGCTTTTGAAGCCGGTGACGTGGACCAGCATCGCCGGCTCGCCCGCCTCGCACACCGAGGCGAACGGTCCGGCTGGCGCGGCATGACCCACGGCCGGCAGCGCCATCGCGGCGCCGAGCGCCAGGGCAACGGCAGCAACCCGCACTTTGGACATGACCTCGCATCTCCCGGAAGCTATAGGCTCAACGGCTGAGGGGAGCGGGATAATGAATCCTGCCTTCTCGCCACCTCTGTTAGATCGGTCGCAATTGCGGCCGGAAAATGGTCATGAGGCGTCCAAACCTTGAGATTTCTGACGCTGAACGATCGCTACGTGGCCCGGCTGATCGCGGTGCCGCTGGTCGCGACGCTGCTGCTGGCGGCGATGCTGCTGCTGCTCGACAAGATGCTGCGCCTGTTCGACTTCGTGGTGCGCGAAGGCGGGCCGGTGAGCGTCGTGTGGCAGATGCTGGCCAACACGATCCCCGAATATATGTCGCTGGGCATCCCGATCGGGCTGATGCTGGGCACGCTGCTCGCCTTCCGCAAGCTGGCGCTGTCCTCCGAGCTCGACGTGATGCGCGCGCTGGGCGTCAGCTACGGCCGGCTGCTGCGCGTGCCCTATCTCTATGCACTCGGCCTCGCCCTCGTGAACCTGCTGATCGTCGGCTTCGTCCAGCCTTATTCGCATTATGCCTATGAGGGTCTGCGCTACGAGCTGCGCTCGGGCGCGCTCGGCGCCTCGATCAAGGTCGGCGAGTTCACCAAGCTCGGCAAGAAGGAGACGCTCCGCATTGAGCGCAGCCAGAATGGCGGGCGCGACCTGTCGGGCATCTTCGTCCATGCCGAGGGCGAGGACGGCAAGACCTTTGCGGTGACCGCCGAGCACGGCACCTTCCTCGCCACCGACGATCCCGACACGATCATCTTCCGCCTTCACAACGGCGTGCTGGTGAACAACGCGCCGACCTTCAAGACGCCGCGCGTGCTCACCTTCACCAGCCACGATCTGCCGGTCGAGTTGCCCAAGGTCGACAGCTTCCGCCATCGTGGCGGGATCAACGAGGAGCTGACCGTGCCCGAGCTGGTCCGCACCGGGCTCAACCGCAAGGCAACGGCGGAGGAACGCGCGCAGAGCCGTGCCGAGTTCCACTTCCGCATGGTGGAAGTGGCGATCATGTTCCTGCTGCCGATGCTGTCGGTGGCGCTGGCGGTGCCGCCCAAGCGCTCCTCGTCGGCGCTCGGCGTGTTCCTGTCGATCGTGATGGTGGTCACCTATCACAAGATCAACCAGTACGCCGCAGCGGTGGCGGCGTTGGGCAAGGTCGATCCGATCGTGGCGCTCTGGCTGCCGTTCGCGATCTTCTCGCTGCTGATCTGGTGGATGTACCACACGTTGGCGCACAAGCCGGGCGGCCAGCCGATCGGCACGCTGGAGCGCGCCTCCGACAAGATGGTCAAGGCAATCCGGCGCTGGACCAGCTTCGCCCGTCGCCGCGATCAGGTGCCTGCATGAGTTCCCCCGAATTCCAGTTCTTCCCGTCCAGGACGCTGTCCTGGTACATGGCCAAGGCCTTCCTGATCCGATCGGCGGCGGTGCTGGCGGCGCTGGTGATCGTGCTCCAGACGCTCGATCTGCTCGGCGAATCGGGCGACATCCTCGCCTATCAGGGCAATGGCGATGCTCAGCTGTGGCACTATGTGTCGCTGCGCCTGCCGCAGATCATCCAGCGCTTCCTACCTTTCTCGGTGCTGCTCGGCACGCTCATCGCGCTCGTTACGCTCAACCAGAACAGCGAAGTGATCGCGATGAAGGCGGGGGGTGTCTCCGCACACCAGATCCTCGCGCCGCTGGTGCTCGCCAGCATGGGGATTGCGGCGCTGTCCTTCGCGTTCAACGAGCGCATCGTCACCCGCGCGACCGCGACGCTCAACGCCTGGCAGGACGTGAACTATGGCCCGATACCCAAGGGACGGAGCATCCCCACCAACATCTGGGTGCGCGACGGCGACGACATCGTCCATGCCGACCAGGTGCTGGGTCGCGGCAACGACGTGCGCCTGACCGGCGTCACCGTCTATGATCGCGACGGCGGCGAACTGCGCCGCATCTTCCGTGCGCCGTCGGCGCAGGTGAAGCCCGGCCCCGGCGGCACGATCGCCGGCTGGACCGCCCCTAACGTCACGATATTCGACGTGGTGTCCGGCAATGAGCTTCACATGGTTCGTTACGATTTCGGCCAGCACATCACGCCCGAGCAGTTCACGCTGGCCGACGTGTCTGCCGATCAGCGCTCGCTTGCCGATCTCGGCTCGGCGATCGCCGATCTGCGCGCCGCCGGCCGGCCGACCGGCCCGCTCGAGACCGGCTGGTGGCACAAGCTGTCCGGCCCGCTCTCGTCGCTGCTGATGCCGCTGCTGGCCGGCGTCGCGGCGTTCGGGCTGGCGCGTTCGGGCGCGCTGTTCCTGCGCGCGGTGATCGGCATGGCACTGGGCTTCGCCTATTTCGTGGCGGACAATTTCGCGGTGGCAATGGGCAATCTCGGTGCCTACCCGCCCTTCCTCGCGGCGTGGGCGCCCTTCCTGCTGTTCCTGCTGATCGGCGAGACCGTACTGATCCGCACCGAAGAGTAAGGCCGCCGCGCCAATCCTGCCCCAAAGACGCCGCATTGACGGGGCAGATAGCCGCGCATGACGAGGGGTGAGACGGCCACATCAAGCAAGGACGAGTGCGTAAAGTGACGAACCCTGCCATCCGCCGCAAAGGCTTCTGGTCGCAGTCGCATCATCTCGACAGGATGACGCTGAAGGAGCTGGTGGTCGCGTACCTCCAGTACCCGGCGATCATCATCTATCTCGGCTTGGCCGCCGCCTCGATCGGCACCTGGTTCTACCAGCCCGCCCCGATCGGCCGCTCGCTGGTCGCGATCGTCGCCGCAGTGCTGCTGTTCCCGATCGTCTGGTATGCCCTGCACCGCTGGGTGCTGCATTCGCAGTGGATGTGGAAGGTGGACTGGCTCGCCGGCACCTGGAAGCGCATCCATTATGATCACCACCAGGATCCGAACCATCTCGAGGTGCTGTTCGGCTCGCCGCTCAACGTGGTGCCGACGGTGGCCCTCATCACAATTCCGGTCGGCTACCTGATCGGTGGCGTCGGTGGCGCGGCGGCGGCGTTTGCGACCGGCCTGATCCAGACCTGCGTCAACGAATTCTTTCACTGCATCCAGCATCTCTCGTACAAGCCGAAGAACAAGTGGCTGGCGCACATCAAGCAGCGCCACATGGAGCACCACTTCCACGACGAGACGGGCAATTTCGGTATCACCAACTATTGGTGGGACCATCTGGGCGGCACCTATTATGCCGGCGCCTCGGCGCGCAAGAAGAGCCCGACCGTCTTCAACCTCGGCTACACCGACGAGATCGCCGACGTGTATCCCAAGGTGCGCGATCTGTCGGGCGGCGTCACCGCCACCAGCGAGTTTCGGCAGCGCAACAAGGCCGCCTGAACAAAGCGCCTAGACACGCGTCCGCCACAGCCTAAGGCTCCGCGCCCGAAACAACCGAGAGGGATCGAACAGGAAATGGCGGGCGCGATCACCA
>DATGEV010000348.1:0-2286 GCA_035309885.1 Sphingomonas sp. | reverse complement strand
CATGGCCGAAGAATTTGCGGCTGGCGGCGTCGATACCGTAGCTGCCACCACCGAAATAGACTTTGTTGAGGTACAGCTCGAGGATCTGCTCCTTCGAGAATTTGCGCTCGATCGCGAGGCTCAGGATCCCTTCGCGGAACTTGCGGCCGAAGGTCTTCTTGCTGGTGAGGAAGACATTGCGGGCAAGCTGCTGGGTGATCGTCGAGCCGCCCTGCGTCCAGTGACCGGCCTTTGCGCGCACGCCGACCGAGCGGAGGATGCCGATCGGATCGATGCCGGGATGCTCGTAGAAGCGCCGGTCCTCGACCGAGACCATCGCGTCTTTCATCACCTGCGGGATCTGGTCCGATCGCAGCCATTGGCCATAACTCGGCCCGAGCGAGACCAGCACCGTGCCGTCGACCGCGTGGACGCGGATCATCTGGCCGTTGGGCGAGGATTTGAGTGCATCGAAGCCGGGCAGCGACGACATGGCGATACCGACCGCGACCACCAGCGCGATCACGCCGAGCAGCAGGGCAACACCGAGGATCTTGAGCGACGTACGTAAGGCTGTCACGGAGCCACTCCGTTGGCGGCGGGGCGGCTCGGGCGGGGAGGCCTTCCGGGATGTCGGGCGGGATCGGCGAGCCATGCGTGGTGTCGGCGATTAGCCCGTCACGAGCGGCCCGACAAGCGCCGAGCGTGGGTCAGTCCCTGCTGTCCGGCGCAAAATCCAGCGATGCCGAATTGATGCAGTAGCGTAAGCCCTTCGGCCCTGGCCCATCGGGGAAGACATGGCCGAGATGCCCGCCACAGCGCGCGCAGCGCACTTCGGTGCGGATCATGCCGTGGCTGGTGTCGACATGCTCGTCGATCAGCGTCTGGTCGGCGGGCGCGGTGAAGCTGGGCCAGCCGCAGCCGGAATCATATTTGGTGCCACTGCCGAACAGCTGGGTGCCGCAGCCGGCGCAGACATATTCGCCGGTCTCTTGGTTGTTCCAGTAGGCGCCGGTGAAGGCGCGCTCGGTGCCCGCCTCGCGCAGCACATGATATTGCTGGGGATCGAGCCGCTGGCGCCACTCGTCGTCGCTGAGGTGGATTTTTTCCATGGCGCGAAAGATGGGTCGGCGCCGGCCAGTCGTCAATCCACGCGGGTGATGCGTCCGGCGAACCCGGCGAGCCCGGGCAGCACGCGCGTGGCGGCGATCAGCGCGCGCGCGCCGGTGGGGCGCTCGGCCAGCCGCCACAGCGACCCTGCCACCGCGATGGGCACGCGCAGCCGCCGTGCGAGCGCAGGCTGGAATCGTTCGGCGGGCTCGCCCCTGGCGATGGCGCCGGCCGCTGCGATCCCGCTCGCAATGGCGATGGCGATGCCTTCACCGGCGAGCGAGGGGATGACGCCGGCCTGATCGCCAATCCGGTAGAGGCCGGGCTCGCCGGTCCGCGCCCGCCATCCATAGGGGATGTTGGCGATGGCCTGAGGCGCGGCGACCGAGGCAGCGGCCTCGAGCCGTGCGGCCAGTGCCGGGGCCTCTTCCGCCAGCGCGGCGAGCAGCCGGTCGGGGCGACCTTCGCCTTCGGCCAGACGGCTGCGGCGTGTCGCGAGGCAGAGATTGGCGCCGCCGTCTTCCTGCAGCACCAGCCCCGCATAGCCGCCACGGAACAGATGCAGTTCGATCCGGCCGGCTACAAGACGGGTGAGCGCCGGGCTCGCACCCAGCCGCCAGCGTAGCCCCACCGCCACGTCGCCTCCTGGCCGAGGCCGGGCGCTGCCGCGCAGCTCATGCTTGCCGGTGGCGAGGATCAGGTGATCGCTGGCGATCTCCGCGCCGTCCTCAAGGCGGACGCGACCGTCTTCCAGGGCACGGACGCCGAGGCCGCGCTCGATCGCCGCGCCGGCCGTGCGCGCGCGATCGAGCAGCGCGGTGTCGAGCGCGCGGCGGGAGAGGGCCGCCGCCGGAGCGGGAAGGCCGGCTTCGGCGCTTCGACGTCCGGCAAACAGCGCCAGTCGCTCGACCCGATGCGCGCCGAGCGCAAGCGGGTCGACTCCGAGCCGCGTCAGCCGGTCGATCGTCGCCCAGCTGAGAAAGCCGCCACACAGCGCGTCGCGCGGCTCGGCATCGCGTTCGATCAGCAGGGGCGCCTGGCCTCCCTCGGCCAGCGCGATCGCCGCCGCCGCGATCGCGGAGCGGCTGTGCGCGGGCGCCGGACCGCGGGCGCTGCGCTCGGGGCGCAGCCAGATCAGCTCGGGCCGATCGGTCGTCATGCGACATCACCTCGGATCGAGTCTAGACAGGGCGTACA
>DATGEV010000347.1:0-8210 GCA_035309885.1 Sphingomonas sp. | reverse complement strand
CGCCGATCCCGGCCAGCTCGAGCAGGTCATCGTCAATCTCGCGGTCAACGCGCGCGATGCCATGCCCAACGGTGGAACCCTCACCATCCGTACCTATGCCGTGACTGCGGCCGAGGTCCGGCGGCTGGGCGCCGACATCTTGCCCATCGGCGACTATACCGCGATCAGCGTGTCGGACACCGGAAGCGGTATCTCTCCGGATGTTCTGCCCAAGATCTTCGAGCCCTTCTTCACGACCAAGGAGGTGGGCAAGGGCACCGGGCTCGGGCTCTCGACGGTCTATGGCATCGTCAAGCAGTCGGGCGGGTTCATCTTCGCCGATTCGGAGACGGGCGTCGGCACCAGCTTCGTGATCTATTTCCCGGTTTTCCACGGCGAGACGGTCGAAGCCCAGCCCGCCGCAGCCAAGCAAGCGCCGCAGGAATTGTGGGGCACCGGTTCGATCCTCGTTGTCGAGGATGAGGATATGGTGCGTTCGGTAGCCGAGCGCGCGCTGACGCGGCAGGGTTATCAGGTGCGCACTGCCGCGAACGGCGAGGAGGCACTGGAAATCCTGGGTCAGGCCGTTGCCGAAGACGGGGAAGGCGGCTTCGATCTGCTCATCTCCGACGTGATGATGCCGACGATGGACGGGCCGACGATGGTGGGGCACGCCCGCAAGCGCTTTCCCGATCTGCCGATCCTGTTCATGTCGGGCTATGCCGAGGAGCAGCTGCGGCGCTCGATCGACCTCGACAATGTCTCGTTCCTCGCCAAGCCCTTCTCGGTGCAACAACTGGCCGAGGCAGCGCGCGACGCGCTCGCCCGTCACGCTCGCGTTGAGGGGGGGCGTGCGAGATAGTTCTTGTCCTCCAACAGGTTCGCCGGTTACGTCGGGGCATGACCGGCAGCCGCTCGATCCTGATTGTTGAGGACGAATCGCTGATCGCGATGATGCTCGAGGATTTTCTGGGCAGTCTGGGGCATGCCGTGGCGGCGACGGAAGACAGCGTCCCCGGCGCGCTCGCGCAGGCGCTGGCCGGGGGCTTCGATGCGGCGATCCTCGACATCCATCTGCAAGGCGAACCCTGCTGGGTGGTGGCGGATGCGCTCGCTGATCGCGGTATCCCCTTCCTCATCGCCACAGGCGGCCATACCGAGCCGCCGCCTGCGCGTCATGCGGGCGCCCCGGTGCTTGCCAAGCCGTTCACGCTCGCTGGGGTCGAACAGGCACTTCAGGCCATTGCCTGATTTGTTCCACTCTTGTTCCTGTGGAACGAAGGTGGTACGCAACCCTTCGTCGATGCCGCGCATTGAAGCTCGCGCTGGCTCGCTCTAACGAAGGGGAGACCGGCATATGGCCGCATCACTCAAAGTCATCGGGGCAAACGCGGATATGATCGACAAGCTGGCGATCTCGGACAGGCAGAAGGCGCTCGACGCCGCGCTGGCGCAGATCGATCGCGCCTTCGGCAAGGGTTCGGCCATGCGGCTGGGCTCCAAGGAAACCATGCAGGTGGAAGCGATCTCGACCGGATCGCTCGGCCTCGACATCGCGCTCGGCGTCGGCGGCTTGCCGCGCGGCCGCGTGATCGAGGTCTATGGGCCGGAAAGCTCGGGCAAGACCACGCTCGCGCTGCATGTCATCGCCGAGGCGCAGAAGAATGGCGGCACGGCGGCGTTCGTCGATGCCGAGCACGCGCTCGACCCGGTCTATGCCAAGAAGCTGGGCGTCAACATCGACGAGTTGATCGTCTCGCAGCCGGATACCGGCGAGCAGGCGCTGGAGATCGTCGACACGCTGGTGCGCTCGAACGCGATCGACGTGCTGGTGGTCGATTCGGTTGCCGCGCTGGTGCCCAGAGCCGAGATCGAGGGCGAGATGGGCGACAGCCATGTCGGCCTTCAGGCGCGTTTGATGTCGCAGTCGCTGCGCAAGCTCACCGGCTCGATCAGCCGCTCGCGCTGCATGGTGATCTTCATCAACCAGCTGCGCATGAAGATTGGCGTGATGTACGGCAACCCGGAGACGACGACGGGCGGCAACGCGCTCAAATTCTACGCCTCGGTGCGTCTCGACATCCGCCGCACCGGCGCGATCAAGGATCGCGACGAGGTGGTAGGCAACGCCACCCGCGTGAAGGTCGTGAAGAACAAGGTCGCTCCGCCGTTCAAGCAGGTCGAGTTCGACATCATGTATGGCGAGGGCATCTCCAAGATCGGCGAACTGCTCGACATCGGCGTCAAGGCCGGGCTGGTCGAGAAGTCGGGTGCCTGGTTCTCCTATGATTCGATTCGGATCGGGCAGGGCCGCGAAAACGCCAAGACCTATCTCAAGGAAAATCCCGAGCTCGCGGCAAAGCTGGAAAAGGCGATCCGCTCCAAGACGGACGATGTCGCCGAGACGATGATGACCGGCCCCGAAGAGAGCGACGACCTCTGATGCGTCCCGGCCGCGCGCTTGCCCAATGGATCGCGCGGCCGCCTCTGTTGTCGATGCACCTTTTCCCTTCTCTGCGCGAATTTTGCTAACGTCGTGATCGGGCGACTTCTCCGGCGTCGTTCCGACCGCTGTCGCAAGGCCGGGACTGGGGGGCTTGATGATTATCGTCCATCATCTCGAGAATAGCCGGTCACAGCGTGTCCTCTGGCTGATCGAGGAACTCGGCTTGGCCTATGAGGTCAAGCGCTACGAGCGCGATCCGAAGACGATGCTCGCGCCGCCTGCGTTGCGGCACATCCACCCCCTCGGCAAATCGCCGATTGTCGAGATCGATGGCCACACCCTCGTCGAGACGGGCGCCATCGTCGACTATCTGGTGATCCGGGAGGGCGGGCGGCTCGGCCCATCGAGCGATCCCGTTGAGGGGCAGCGCTGGCGCCAGTTCCTCCATTATGCCGAGGGGTCGATGATGCCGCCCCTGTTCGGCCTTCTCATCGTCCACCGCCTGGGCCTGTTGGGACGCCCGGCGCGTAAGCCACTGCTTCGGATGTTCGGAGCCCATCTCGCATGGCTCGAGTCGGAACTCGCCCATCGCGACTGGTTTGCCGGTGATGCCTTCTCTGCAGCCGATGTGATGATGAGCTTTCCGCTCGAAGTCGCAGTGAACCGGGCCGGTCTCGACCATCGCTATCCACGGCTCCAGGCATGGCTCGCACGGACACAAGCCCGCCCGGCCTATCGTGATGCCCTGGAGCGGGGAGGCCCCTATGCTTATGCGTGAGCCTTTTCGTCGCCGCACGCTGCTCGCCGGGATGCTCGCCGCCGGCTCGGCCTTGACGCTACCGATGGCGTCTTTGCGAGCCGAAGATCGTCCTGCGCCGTTATCTGGCGGCCCGGTTGCGATCGCCGTTGCGGAACGCGAGGCGCGGATCGAGCGTGCCCGCCGCCTGATGCGGGCACAGGGCATCGACGCCCTGTTGATCGAACCAGGGGCTTCGCTCATCTACTTCACAGGTGTGGAGTGGCATCGCAGCGAGCGGCTTACCGCTGCGATCCTTCCTGTGCAGGGCGAGATCGCCATCGTCACGCCCTTTTTCGAGGCGCCGTCGGTCCGGGAGACGCTGGCTGTGCCGGCCGAGGTTCGCGTCTGGGAGGAGGATGAAAATCCACTCGCGCAGATTGCGGCGATCCTGAAGGACCGCGGGGTAGCCATGGGCTCGATCGCGATCGAGGAAACGGTGCGTTATTTTGCAGTCGACGGGCTGATGAAGGTCTTGCCGCATGCCCGTATCGTCTCCGGTGCATCTGTGGTGCGCGGCTGTCGCATGCTCAAATCGCCTGCCGAAATTGCCCTGATGCAGCGTGCCACTGACATCACGATCGCGGCCTATCGCTTCGTGATCCCGCGCGTCCAGCCGGGCATGACCCCGAAGCAGGTCGGGGCGATGATGGACGATGCGACCATCGCCTTTGGGGGATCACCGGAATTCTCCCTGGTACTGATGGGCGAAGCGGCTGCTTACCCGCACGGCTCGCATCAGCCGCAGGTCGCTCGGGAGGGCGGCATCGTGCTGATGGATTGCGGCTGCACCGTGCAAGGCTATCAATCCGATATCTCACGAACCTTCGTGCTGGGCAGGCCGAGCGACCGGCAGCGGCAGGTGTGGGATCAGGTTCATCGCGGCCAGCAGGTCGCGCTGGCGGCCGCCCAGGTTGGCGCGCCCGCGGGCTCGGTCGACGATGCTGTCCGTCGCTATTATGAAAGCATCGGCTATGGCCCCGGTTACAAGCTGCCGGGCCTCTCGCATCGCACCGGCCATGGGATCGGGCTCGACGGACACGAGCCGGTTAATCTGGTGCACGGTGAGATGACACGCCTGGCCCCGGGCATGTGCTTCTCGGATGAGCCGGGCCTCTATATTCCGGGCGAATTCGGCATTCGGCTTGAGGATTGCTTCCATATGACCGAGGCCGGTCCACGCTGGTTCTCGACGCCTCCCGCTTCAATCGATCAACCCGTGTGATGGATGCGTCTGCTCGCTTGTGTGGCCGGGCGGCCTCGCCTAAATCGCCCGAATGACCTCGACGAACGACATCCGCCGCTCCTTCCTCGACTATTTCGGGCGAGAGGGACACCAGATCGTGCCTTCGGCGCCGTTGGTGCCGCACAACGATCCGACACTGATGTTCGTCAATGCGGGCATGGTGCCGTTCAAGAATGTCTTCACGGGGCTCGAGACGCGGCCCTATTCGACGGCCACCTCGTCGCAGAAGTGCGTGCGCGCGGGCGGTAAGCATAACGACCTCGACAATGTCGGCTACACCGCGCGGCACCACACCTTCTTCGAGATGTTGGGCAATTTCTCGTTCGGCGACTATTTCAAGGAACAGGCGATCCACAACGCCTGGAACCTGATCCACAAGGAATGGGGGCTCGACAAGGATCGGCTGACGGTCACCGTCTATCACACGGATGACGAGGCCTTCGATCTCTGGAAGAAGATTGCCGGCCTGCCCGAAAGCCGTATCATCCGCATCCCGACCAACGACAATTTCTGGGCGATGGGTGACACCGGCCCCTGCGGTCCCTGTTCGGAAATCTTCTGGGATCATGGCGATCATATCTATGGCGGCCCTCCCGGTTCGGCCGACGAGGAAGGTGATCGTTTCGTCGAGATCTGGAACCTCGTGTTCATGCAGTATGAGCAGGTGGACGCCGAAACCCGGCTCAGTCTGCCCCGGCCGTCGATCGACACGGGCATGGGTCTGGAACGCGTCGCCGCCGTGCTCCAGGGTGTCCACGACAATTATGATACAGACATCTTCAAGACGCTGATCGCAGCCTCTGGCGAGTTGACCCGGTCCGACACCGCCGGCCCGATGAAGGCGTCCCACCGGGTGATCGCCGATCATCTCCGCGCCTCGGGATTCCTTGTGGCAGACGGTGTGTTGCCGGCCAACGAGGGGCGCGGATATGTGCTGCGGCGGATCATGCGCCGCGCGATGCGTCACGCGCATCTGCTGGGTGCGTCGGAGCCGCTGATGCATCGGCTCGTGCCGTCGCTGGTGGCGGAAATGGGCGCGGCCTATCCAGAGCTGGTGCGCGCTCAGCCGCTGATCGAAGAGACACTGAAGCTGGAAGAGACCCGTTTCCGTCAGACGCTCGACAAGGGCCTCAAGCTTCTCGACGAAGCGACGGCGGGCATGGGCGAGGGGGCGACACTCTCCGGTGACGTGGCGTTCAAGCTCTACGATACCTACGGATTCCCCTATGATCTGACCGAAGACGCGCTGCGCGGGCAGGGCATGCTGGTCGATCGCATCGGCTTCGATGCGGCGATGGCGGAGCAGAAGGCGGCTGCCCGCGCGGCCTGGAAGGGTTCGGGCGAAAAGGCCTCCGACGAGGTGTGGTTCGATATCGCCGAGGAACTCGGTGGCACCGAATTCATCGGCTATGCCGCAATCGGAGGCGAGGGGCGCGTCGTTGCGATCGTGCGCGACGGTCAGCGCGTGAAGGTGGCACAGACCGGCGACGAGGTCTTCATTCTGACCAACCAGACGCCCTTCTACGCCGAGAGTGGTGGACAGGTCGGCGACGTCGGCACGATCACCGGGGAGGCGGGCTTCGAGGCGGGCGTCGAGGATACGACCAAGCCGCTCGGCCGTCTGCACGCGCATCGCGCCGTGATCGAGGGCGGAGAGGTGAAGGTCGGCGACACGGTCCAGCTCAAGGTCGATGTCGAGCACCGCAATGAGGTGCGGGCCAACCATTCGGCCACCCATCTGCTCCATGCGGCGCTGCGCAACCAACTCGGCAAGCACGTCTCGCAGAAGGGCAGCCTGGTGGCGGCGGACCGTTTCCGCTTCGATTTCTCCCATCCCAAGGCGCTGACTCCGCAAGAGATCGCAGCGATCGAGACGGAAGTAAATCGCCAGGTCCGGGAGAACGCTCCGGTCGGAACCCGGCTGATGACGCCCGACGACGCAATCGCCGCCGGCGCGATGGCGCTGTTCGGTGAAAAATATGGCGACGAGGTTCGCGTCCTGTCGATGGGCCACTCCGGAGAGGGCACCTATTCGGTGGAGTTATGCGGAGGCACGCACGTCTCCGCGCTGGGCGACATCGCGCTGTTCAAGATCGTGTCGGAAAGTGCGGTTTCGTCCGGTGTCCGTCGCATCGAGGCGCTGACCGGCGAGGCGGCGCGCCAGTGGCTCGTCGGCCGCGAGGAGCGATTGAAGGAAGCGGCCGCTGCGCTGAAAGCTTCCCCGGAGGAAGTCCCAGCCCGCATCGCGACGCTCGTCGAGGAGCGGCGCCGGCTCGAGCGTGAACTCGCCGAGGCGAAGAAGGCGTTGGCGCTTGGTGGTGGCGGAGCCGCGAAGGAAGGGCCAGCGATCGAGAAGGTCGGCGGTCACAGCTTCGTTGGGCAGGTGATCGAGGGGCTCGATCCCAAGGGCCTGCGCGGTCTTGTCGACGAGGCGAAGAAGAAGCTCGGCTCGGGCGTGGCGGTGATGGTTGCCGTGAACGAAGGGCGCGGCTCGGTCGCGGTTGGTGTCACCGACGATCTGGTCGATAGCCACAGTGCGGTCGATCTGGTCAAGGCGGCGGTCGCGGCGCTAGGCGGCCAAGGCGGTGGCGGCCGGGCCGACATGGCGCAGGGCGGCGGCCCGGAAGGTGGCAAGGCAGCTGAGGCAGTTGCTGCGGTGCGTAACGCGCTGAGCGAGGTTGTGGAAGCCGCGTAATCGGGGCTGTCGCCAAGTCGAGCGGGACACCTCTGGCAGGGCTTGAACCGGCCTTGCCAGAGCGCGTCAAAGACGATCCCTCAGACGTCGCCCGCGTTCCTTCGGGGCCTCGCTCAAGCCACCCATCTCCTTGATTTCGGCCCGCTGTTCGGCCCGCTTTTCGTGGATCGAGGCGATCACCGGACCGGCCGCTACGCCGATCTCAGTGAGCACGGCCTCCGAAAGCTGGAACGAGGATTCAAGCTGCTCCGGCACAGCGTCGGTGGCGCCGGCGCGATAGAGTTGGGCCGCGTGCCGCGCATCGCGTGCCCGGACGACGATCGGGAGGTTGGGGTACGCCTCGCGGATACGTCGCGTCAGACGGAGTTGCTGAACGGGGTCGTCCATGGTCAGCACCACGGCGGCAGCGTTTCCCAGGCCGAGACGGTCGAGCATTTCAGCTCTGCTGGCGTCGCCGAACAGCACAGAGAACCCGTCGCGACGGGCTCTCGACACGGCATCGATATCTGCATCGAGGGCGCGATAGGGGCGGCTGTGCCTGGTCAGCATCGAGGCTACCAGTCGCCCGACGCGTCCGAAGCCGATCACGAGCACGTTGGGGATATCGGGACTGTCGGCGTGGGGGCTGCTTGCGCGGGCCTGTCGCCTCTCGACACGTTTGGAGACGTCTCGGCCGAGCCGAGCCAGCAGCGGCGTGATCGTGAGACCGATCGCCGTCACCATTTGCCAGAACGCCGCTGTTGCCGGGAGCACCAAGCCGGCAGCTTGAGCGCTGCCCAGGACAATCAGTGTCGTCTCGGACGGGGACGCCATCAGCAACCCGGTTTCAGCCGAAACACCGGACCGCGCGCCGGACACTCGCAGCAGCCCAGCGGTCACGATCGCCTTGGCGAGCACCACGCCGCCGACGGCGAGCGCCAATGACGGCCACTCTCTGCTGAACTCGCGGACATCGACGCTCATGCCCACCGTGATCAGGAAGACGCCCAGGGCAAGACCGCGAAAGGGGGCGGTGATGACCGCCACCTCGGTGTGATATTCGGTCTCG
>DATGEV010000346.1:0-2114 GCA_035309885.1 Sphingomonas sp. | reverse complement strand
CTCCCTCGATACGCCACGCGAGGGCCCCGATGGGCCACTGGGGACGCATGCCCCTAGCAAGCTCAGATGAACCTCAGCAGTCTCGGCCGATGGCATTGCCGGCCAGCGCGCCCACGCCACCGCCGATGATGGTTCCGGCCGTCCTGTCTCCGTAACCGGCCACCGCATTGCCGAGCAGCCCGCCGGCGATCGCGCCTATGATCGCACCGCCGGTGCCGTCGCGGCAGCGGCGGCGATCCCGATAGCGACCGCGGTCATCGTCATAGCCGCGCCCGCGATAGCCGCGATCGTCATAGTCGTGGTCGCGACCGCCATGATCGTGCCAGCCGTTATGGCGGCCGCGGTCATGGCGATAATATTGGGCGTTGGCCGCCGTCGGCACGACCGCCATCGAGATCGCGGCCAGGGCGCCCATGATACCCAGCGAGAGCGCCTTGCGCGTCATCTTAATCTCCTTGGACCCACCCGATCGACACTGGGGCGCAGCGCACCCTTCCGATCGTTGCCAGCCTTCTGCCACGGATTGGGTGACGAAGTGCTGAACATGGCGGTTAGCTCCAGTTCAGAATGGTGAAGGCTTCCCCGCCGGCGCGGTGTCGTTAGAAGGGGGCAATGCATCGTCTGGCTTTCCTCGCGGCGCTGGTGGCGCTGGCCCCCCTGCCGCTCGCCTTCCGCTCGGCTCCGCAAGGCGTGACCGCCACTCCGGTCCCGCTCGATCCGCGCGATCCGGGGCGAATCGAGATCGGCAAGCTGCGCTATCTGGGCGGCTGGGTGCTCAAGGGCACGGACCGGCGCTTCGGCGGCGTTTCGTCGATGACGTTGCAGGACGGGCATTTCGTGATGCTGAGCGACGGCGGCGTGGTCACGCGCTTCCGCTTCGACGGTCGCGCCGGCCCGGTCGCGGATTATGCGATGAGCGAATTGCCCGACGGCCCGGGCGACGGCACGCGCAAGGTCGATCGCGATTCCGAATCGTCGACCTTCGATTCGACCTCGGGCCATGTCTGGGCGGGCTTCGAGACGCGCAACCAGATCTGGCGCTACACCAAGGGCTTCGCGGAGGCCGACGGCCATGCTGCGCCCAAGGCGATGGCGCACTGGCCGCGCAACGAGGGCGCCGAGGCGATGGTGCGCCTCAGCGACGGGCGTTTCCTGGTGTTCGCGGAAACCAAGAAGCGGCCCGACGGCAGTCATGTCGCGCTGCTCTTCCCGAGCGATCCGGTCGAGGGCGCGGTGCCCTTCGAGTTCGGTTATCGCGGCCCGCCCCATTTCTCGCCGACCGACGCGGCCCAGCTACCCGATGGGCGCGTGGTCGTGCTGCATCGCCGATTCGGCATCCCGGCGGGCTTCGCGGCGGCGATCACGATCATCGATCCGCGCCAGATCCAGCCCGACGGCGTCGTTACCGGCGCACCGGTCGCGATGCTCGCGCCGCCGCTCACCGTCGACAATATGGAAGCGCTGGCGATCGAGCAGCAGGACGGCCGGACGATCCTGTGGGTGGCGTCCGACGACAATTATTTCTTTGGCGAGCGCACGCTGCTGATGAAGTTCGCGCTGCCCGACGGCGTCTGACGCCGGGACCTTCGCGGAGGCCTTCCACAAACGACGGACGCACGAAAGGGCCCGCTGGACGCTGTGTCCGCGGGCCCTGTCCGAAGCGGCTGGCCGGCGAACCGGCCTGCCGGATCAGGCGGCGGCAGCCGCCTTCTTCTTGACGATCTCGCGCTTCAGGCGACGCGCGCGCAGGCTGAGATCGGTGTCCGCCGTCTTGACCAGCCAGTTGTCGAGGCCACCGTTGTGTTCGACCGAGCGGAGCCCGTGGGTCGAGACGCGGAGCTTGACCGACTGGCCGAGCGCGTCGGAAATCAGCGTCACATTCTGCAGGTTGGGCAGGAAGGTACGCTTGGTCTTGTTGTTGGCGTGGGAGACATTGTGTCCCACCTGGCGGCCCTTGCCGGTCAGCTCGCAAATGCGCGACATGATTTCGGTCCCAAAAAGAATCTGTTGCCGGGAAAGTCGGCGTCCCTAGTGGACATGCGTCGTCCGGTCAACCCGCGCGACCCCCGAGGAGTCCATTCGCATGCCCACTTTCGCCATTATCGCCCATGATC
>DATGEV010000345.1:0-2153 GCA_035309885.1 Sphingomonas sp. | reverse complement strand
CGCCCACTGGATGGCCGAACTCAGTGAGCGCCCGGCCGTGCAGCGCGGCATGGCGATCAAGCCGCCGCCGCAGGGGATCAGCTGATCCCGCCGCCCAGCACGCTGTAGAGCGAAACCAGGTTGGTCTCGCGCGCCAGCCGCGTCGTCACCAGCGCCTGCTCGGCCGAATAGAGCGTGCGCTGCGCGACGAGCGTAGTGAGGAAGCCGTCGATGCCGTTGCGGTAGCGTGCTTCAGACAGTCGCGCTGCCACGCCAGCCGAATCGGCCTTCATCACCCGCGCGTTCACCTGTTCGTCGATCGTGCCGCGCTGGGCGAGCGCGTCGGACACTTCGCGGAAGGCGGTCTGCACCGATTTCTCGTAGGTCGCGACGGCGGCATCGCGGCTCGCCTCGGCGAAACGCAGTTTGGCGCGGTTGCGGCCGAAGTCGAACAGGGTGAGCATCGAGGTTCCCGACGCATTCCACGACCAGGTGCCGCCCGTGAACAGCCCGGTGAGCGCGCTCGACGCGGTGCCGGCGGCGGCGGTGAGCGAGATGGTCGGGAAGAAGGCCGCGCGCGCGGCGCCGATATTGGCGTTCTGGGCCTTGAGCAGGTCTTCGGCCTGGACGACGTCGGGGCGCTTGAGCAGCACCGCCGAGCCGACGCCAGCCGGCAGGTTCGCCATCGTGAAGGCGCCCGTGCCGAGCCCGTCGGGCAACAGATCTGCCCCCACGCTCGTGCCCACCAGCAGGTCGAGCGCGTTCTGGTCCTGCGCGATCCGGGTAGTGAGCTGGGCGACGTCGAACCGCGCATCGGCAAGGTTGGTTTCCGCCTGCCGCACATCGAGTTCGGAGGCGATGCCCTTGTCGAACTGCGCCCGCGTGAGATCGACCGATTGCTGGAAGCTCGCCAGCGTGCGCTGCGACAGCTGGAGCTGGTCGCGATCGGAGGCGAGCGTCAGCCACGCCGAGGCGATCTCCGCGATCAGGCTGATTCGGGTCGCGTTCTGCGCGGCGCGGGTGGCGAAATAGGCGTCCTGCGCCGCCCGCGTCAGGTTGCGGACCTGACCGAACAGATCGAGCTCGAACGACGAGACTCCGATGTCGGCCGCATAGTCATGGGTGGTGCCGCCGGTGTCGCGCGGCCCGCTTGCGCCCGAGCCGACGCTGCCGCCGCCCGATCCGCTGTGGCGGATGCTGCCGGTGCCCTCGGCCGTGAGCGTGGGAAACAGATCGGCGCGCTGCGCCCGGTACTGGGCACGCGCCTGCAGCACATGGGCGGCGGCGACGCGCAGATCGCGGTTGTTGGCGAGTCCGAGCGCGATCACTGCACGCAGCTTCGTGTCGGTGAAGAAGTCGCGCCAGCCGACCGATGCGACCTCGGGTGCCACCGGGTCCGCCACCGGATAGGCGGGCCCTTGCGGAAAAGTCGGGGGCACGGCGAGCGCGGGCCGCTGATAGGGCGGCGCGAGATCGCAGCCGGCGAGCATCGTGGCGGAGGCGAGGGTCAGGAAGGCGAGGCGACGGAGCAAGCAATTATTCCCGTGAGCTACGCTTCCCCTTGGCGCGGAGATCAACACCAAATGCCGGCGCTTGGCAAGCGAGCCTGTCGCTCCGCTACATCACTGTCACCGAAATGACTCGGAAAGCGCATTACGGGAGCTTCATTTGGTGCGCCCGCGCCGTGATGCTAAGGGGCCCGTCTCAAGCTCGCGCCGCGTGGTGGTGCGTCATCGCCGCTGTCGATGGACGGCGCGCAGGCTGGATGTCGAGAGTGTCCGATCCGTTTTCCCGTCCCCATGCCGATCGTCCGGTGTCCCGCTCCCGGGAACGGCGGCTGCTGGCATCGATCCACGATGTCGGCCCGCGCTTCGAGCGCGAGGTCGATCTTCTCGTCGCGCGACTGTCGCGCCATCTCGGTGGCCCGCGCTTCGCGATGCTCGTAGTGCCCGACCATTGGAGCGAGGCCCCGCTCAGCCGGTCGCGATCCTTCCAGGCCAAGCTGCGGGATTGGGCGAACGACGGCGTCGAGATGTTCGTGCATGGTTGGACACACAAGGACGACAGCCGCCACAACGGCGCGGCAAGCTTCAAGGCCAAGCATATGACAGCGGGCGAAGGCGAGTTTCTCGGCCTTTCGCGCGCCGAGGCCGTGCGCCGGATGAGCGACGGCC
>DATGEV010000344.1:0-6404 GCA_035309885.1 Sphingomonas sp. | reverse complement strand
TCCTCCCACGGTCGCTGGAAGGCCCAGCCGATCGGCATCTCTACCGCGGCCGGTCCGCCATGAACGAAGAGCAGGATCGGATTGTCGCGATCCGCGCCGCGGACGTTCACCCACTGGCGCGCACCGCCCAGCGTCACCTCGAAGCTCTCCTGCACGCCATGAGGCGTCACGATCCGCTGCATGTCGGTCATCTGCATGCGGCCCGGCGTGTAGGGGTCGCCGTCGGCCGGAGGTGTGGTCTGCGCGGCAGCACCCGTCGCCAGCCCCAGCGCCGAAAGCAGCAACATCGTCCGCTTCATCCATCTCTCCCGAGCGTGCGTGTATTATTGAAATAACTCACTAAGGACGGGCTGGCACCCCGTCAATGCCATGAAGGCTTTGTGCAGCGCGGCGATGATGGTAGGCGCGCGCCCATGCTGAGCTTCAAGGACATCACCGTCAGGTTGGGCGGTCGCGCGATCATCGACAACGCGTCGGCCGCCATCCCACCGCGTGCGCGCGTCGGCTTCATCGGCCGCAACGGCGCGGGCAAGTCGACGCTGATGAAGGCGATCGCGGGCATGATCGAGCCCGACACCGGATCGGTCGACATGCCGCGTGGCGCGAAGTTCGGCTATCTGCGGCAGGACGCGCCGGGCGGGCCGACCTCCGCTTTCGACACCGTGCTGGAGGCCGATCTCGAGCGCGCCGCCCTGATGCGCGAGGCGGAGACGGAGACCGATCCCGATCGCCTCGGCCATATCTATGAGCGGCTGGACGCGATCGACGCCTACACCGCGCCGGCGCGCGCGGGCACGATCCTGAAGGGTCTCGGCTTTGACGACGCGATGCAGGCGCGGCCGATGGAGAGCTTCTCGGGCGGCTGGCGGATGCGCGTGGCGCTGGCCAGCCTGCTCTTCACCAACCCCGACATCCTGCTGCTCGATGAGCCTTCGAACCACCTCGATCTCGAAGCGGTGATGTGGCTCGAAGGTTTTCTCCGCGCCTATCGCGGCACCATTCTGCTGATCAGCCACGAGCGCGATCTGCTCAACAATGTCGCCGATCATATCCTCCACCTCGATCGCGGTCAGACGCTGCTGTACGTGGGCGGCTATGACGCGTTTGAGCGGCAGAAGGCCGAGCGCGCCGCCCAGCAGATGGCCGCGCGCGAAAAGCAGCAGGCCGAGCGCGAGAAGCTGCAGGCCTTCGTCGATCGCTGGAAGGCCAAGGCCAGCAAGGCCAAGCAGGCGCAGAGCCGCGTCAAGGCGCTCGCCCGGATGCAGCCGATCGCGGCGGTAGCCGACGATCCCAGCCTTACCTTCTCCTTCCCCAACCCGGACGGCCTGCGCCCGCCGCTGCTGACGCTCGACAATGCCAGCGTCGGCTATGAGGAGGGCAAGCCGATCCTGACGCGGCTCGGCATCCGGCTCGATCCCGACGACCGCGTGGCGCTGCTCGGCCGCAACGGCAACGGCAAGACCACGCTCGCCAAGCTGCTGGCCGGCGAGCTGCCGCCGATGGCCGGCGCGATAACCACCGCGCCCAAGCTCAACGTTGGCTATTTCACCCAGTATCAGGTCGAGGAGCTCGACCCGACCGATACGCCCTTCGATCATATGTCGCGGCTGATGAAGGGGGCGACGCCGGTGGCGGTGCGCTCGCAGCTGGGGCGCTTCGGCTTCTCGGGCGACAAGGCGCTCACCCATGTCGGCAAGCTGTCGGGCGGCGAGCGCGCGCGCCTCGCGCTGGCGCTGGTGACGCACTCGGCGCCCAATCTGCTCATCCTCGACGAGCCGACCAACCACCTCGACGTCGATACGCGCGAGGCGCTGGTGCAGGCGCTGGCCGAGTTCCGTGGCGCGGTCGTCGTGGTCAGCCACGATCGCCACATGCTCGAGCTGGTCGCCGACCGGCTGCTGCTGGTCGACGGCGGCGCGGTGAAGGAGTTCGACGGCACGCTGGAGGATTATGCCAAGTTCGTCGTCTCGGGCGGCGAGCCGGCCAAGCCGGTATCGGCGGCCGGCGCTGCCGGCGGCGGCAACCGCAAGGAAGATCGCCGCGCGGCGGCCGATCTGCGCGAGGCGACGCAGGGCCTGCGCAAGCGCGTGAAGGAAGCCGAGACCGAGATCGCGCGCCTCCAGAAGTCGATCCGCGAGATCGACGAGGCGCTGGGCGGCACGCCCACGCCGGCGCTCAAACTCATGACGATGGGCCAGCTCATGAAGCGGCGCGGCGATGTCGAGCGGCTGCTCGAAGCGGTCGAGGTCGATTGGGTGGAAGCGAGCGAAGCGCTCGAAGCCGCGATGTCGGATGCTTGACCGTATTACCATATAGGTACTTTGTACTTGACAGTAGCGCGCTGTTATGGCACAAGGTCATCAAGCTCAAGAAATGCGTTCAAGGCCGGGCGGTGGCGACACCGTTCCGGCCTTTCCTTTGTCCGGAGGCGAAGATGGCGCGCACGACCAGGACGGGCGGCGGGACGAAGAAACCCGCGCGATGGAGCCAGACCCGACAGCAGATCTTCCTCGAACATCTGGCCGCGAGCGCCAATGTTCGCGCATCCCAGCGCAAGGCCGGGATGTCTGCGGGCAGCGCCTATCGCCTCCGCGCCCAGTCGCCGGAGTTTCGCGCGGCTTTGGGGGATGGCGTTGAACGAGGGCTATGAGCGGCTCGAACTCGGCATACTCGAACGCGCAATGACGGGCACGCCCAAGCGCGTTCAGAGAGGCGACGAGGTCACCGAGTCGATCGAATATCCCGAGCGGATCCAGATGCTGCTCTACAACGCGCGCCGCGGCGACTGGCATCGCGCGCGCTAGCGGTGGCGGTGAGGCCGAGACGGCAAAGCAACGGCTCGCCCGCAAGCTCGCCGAGATGAATCGCAGGATGGGTGGTGAAGGCTGATCCGCTGACTGCGGCGTCGCTTCTGGCGATGCCGGCGGATCAGCGCGGCCGGCTGCTCGGCACGGCGCGTGAAGCCGATGCTGCGGCGATGCTGCGCGACTGGGCCTTCTGGGCGAGGCCGGAGCAATTGCCGCCATCGGGCGAGGATTGGCGGGTGTGGCTGATGCTCGCGGGGCGCGGCTTCGGCAAGACGCGCGCCGGCGCCGAATGGGTGCGCGGCATTGCCGAGGCCGACGGAGCAGCGCGGATCGCGCTGGTCGGCGCGACCATGGCGGAGGCGCGCGCGGTGATGGTGGAGGGCGAAAGCGGCCTGCTCGCGATCGCTCCCGACGATCGGCGGCCGCTCTGGGAGCCCTCGCTGCGCCGGCTGAGCTGGCCGTCGGGGGCTATGGCGACGCTCTATTCGGCGAGCGAGCCCGAAGGCCTGCGCGGGCCACAGCACAGCCACGGCTGGTGCGACGAGATCGCGGAATGGGCGCATGGCATGGCGACCTGGTCCAACCTCGCGCTGGGAATGCGGCTGGGCGAGCGGCCGCGCATCGTCGCCACCACCACGCCGCGCCCGGTGCCGCTGGTCCGCGCGCTAGTCGGGCGGCATGACGTCAGGACGATGGGCGGGCGGAGCGCGGACAACCGCGCCAACCTGCCGCCCGATTTCCTCGCCGCGGTGGAGGAGGCTTATGGCGGCACGCGCTTCGGCCGGCAGGAGTTGGATGGCGAACTCATCGAGAAGGCCGAGGGCGCACTCTGGACCCGTGCGCTGATCGAGCAGTGCCGCGTGCGCGTGGCGCCCGATCCGGTGCGTGGTGGTCGGCGTCGATCCGCCGGCGGGCAACGGGCCGGGGTCGGACGCGTGCGGTGGCGGAGGCCGCCGCACGTCACCGCGCCGGGCGGGTGGTCGCCGAGGCGAACAATGGCGGCGCGATGGTGGAGAGCGTGCTGCGCGCGGCCGATGCCGGGCTACCGGTGCGGCTGGTCCATGCGCGCGAGGGCAAGGCGGCGCGGGCCGAGCCGGTGGCGACGCTCTACGCCAAGGGGCGGGTGCGGCATGTCGGCGCTTTTCCCGCGCTCGAGGATCAGATGGCGGGGCTGCTGGCGGGCGGGGGCTACGCCGGCCCCGGCCGCTCGCCGGATCGCGCCGACGCGCTGGTCTGGGCGCTGACCGCGCTGATGCTGGGCGGCAGCGGCCGGCCACGCGATCGGCGATCGATTCGTGCGGCTCGATTCCCGCACGCTGCTCCCATGGGCACCGCCGGCCGGCCTGATCGGTGGCACGGTGCGCATCGCCGCAAGCGGGACGGGCGACAGCAGTCCGGCCGAAGCGCAGTACAAATTCCAGGCCCGTGCGCTGCGTCCTCCGGCGCCTGTCGCGCTTCAGACGGCGGCTCAGGCCGACGGATCGCTGACGATCGGCTGGGTCCGCCGGAGTCGGGCAGGCTGGTCATGGCTCGACGATATCGACGCGCCGCTGGCGAGGAGGCCGAGCGCTATTGCCTGTCCGCCACGCGCTCGACCGGCACGCCATTGGTGCGCGACGTCGTCGTGCCAGGGGTGACGCTGGCGGCGGCCGACCTCGCGGCGCTGGGTGAGGGGCCGTTGCAGTTGTCGGTCGCGCAGATCGGCACGGCCGCCGCCTCGCTGCCGCCTGCCACGCTCACCGTCACGATGGGAGACTGACATGTCGGACGCCACCACCCGCTTCGCCTTGCCCCTGATCGCGCCCGGCCAGGCGCAGAAGGAGCTGTTCCACAACGAAGCGCTCGCCCGCGTCGACGCGCTGCTCCAGCCGTCGGTGCGCCATCGGGCGACTGGGTGGGGAAGGCGCGCTCGCTCGCGGTCTGGACGGAAGGCGGCTGGCGGATGATCGCGCCGCTGGCCGGGATGGCGGTATGGTCGGCGGCGGATGGCGTGTTCGCGCGCTTCGACGGGGCCGCGTGGAGCCGGGGCGATGTTATCGCGCGGCGCCTGCTGATCGGGGGCGTACCCGTTGTCGGCTTGCAACAGCCGCAGATTTCCACGCCCTCGGGAGGCGCGACCATTAACGGCGAGGCGCGGGCCGCGATCGGTGCGATTCTGGCCGCCCTGCGCGCGCATGGCCTGATCGCAGCCTAAATATTTGCAACCACGCGAAACCGATGTTCGGCCGAAGGGTTGAGCGGTCGCCGGCTGAAGAAAGCCACCAAGTGGCTGATCGAGTGTGGCTAATTGGCAACAGAGGGCGAATATGCGTGCTTGCGCGGATATTCCTCTTTGGTTAGGCTTTTCTCCGTTCCCAGACGGGAATTGATAGAAAGGGGATTAATATGCGGAAGCTCGCCCTTGTTGTGGCGCTGGCCTCTACCGCTCTGGCCGGTCCCGCCTTCGCGAAGGACAAGGCCTGGTATGTCGGTGTCGAAGGCGGCGGCATGATCGTCGAAGATTCGAACTACGACATCGCCGGCGTCAACAACGCCCTCAGGGTGAACAACTCGGTCGGTTTCGACGTCGACGGTATCGTTGGCTACGATCTCGGCATGATCCGCCTCGAAGGCGAAGTCGGATACAAGCGTGCGGAAAATGACAGCCTGCGGACGTCTGTCCCGCTGCTCGGCTTCCCGGCCAACACCTACAACGGCTCGCGCACGGGTAACACCAGCGCGCTCAGTTTCATGGTCAACGGCCTGCTCGACTTCGGTGACGAGAACGGTCTGAGCGGCTATGTCGGCGGCGGTGTCGGTGTCGCCCGTGTGAAGGCCGACAACTGGCGCTTCGGCGCGGCTGCGGCGACCCTGATCAACGACAGCGACACGCGCTTCGCGTGGCAGGCGATCGCCGGTGTCCGCTACCCGGTCACCGACAAGATCGACGTCGGCGTGAAGTATCGCTTCTTCAACGTCCACGACGTGAAGTTCAACGGCAACGATGGCAACCGGTACGACGGCCAGTTCCGTTCGCACAGCCTGCTGGCGAGCGTGATCTTCAACTTCGGCGAGCCGGCTGCTCCGCCGCCTCCGCCGCCTCCGCCGCCGCCACCTCCGCCGCCGCCCCCGCCGCCTCCGCCTCCGCCGCCGCCGGCTGCGAACCCGGGGCCGTTCATCGTGTTCTTCGACTGGAACAAGTCGGACATCACGCCGGAGGCCGCTTCGATCCTCGACAACGCCGCCGCTGCCTATGCGCAGACCGGTTCGGCGTCGGTCATGCTGGCCGGCTACACCGACACCTCGGGTACGCCGAAGTACAACATGGGCCTGTCGCAGCGTCGTGCGGATGCGGCGAAGGCTTACCTCGCGGGCAAGGGCGTGCCAGACACGGCGCTCCAGACCCAGGCCTTCGGCGAAACGCACCTCCTGGTGCAGACTGCCGACGGTGTGCGCGAACCGCAGAACCGCCGCGTGGAGATCACCTTCGGTCCGGGTTCGGGCCAGTAAGGTCTCCAGCGGGATCCCTTCGGGGATCTGGGAGAATGGGGGAGTCGACTTCGGCCGGCTCCCCTTTTTCTTTGCCGTCCATTTTCTTTGTGGCGAGCGGGCAGTTCG
>DATGEV010000343.1:0-3357 GCA_035309885.1 Sphingomonas sp. | reverse complement strand
CGATCACCCACAATCACCCTGAATGCTACTTGATCGTGCTGTTGATCGACGAGCGACCTGAAGAAGTCACCGACATGCAGCGTTCGGTGAAGGGCGAGGTGATCTCCTCGACCTTCGACGAGCCGGCACAGCGCCACGTCCAGGTCGCCGAAATGGTGATCGAGAAAGCCAAGCGCCTGGTCGAGCATAAGAAGGACGTGGTGATCCTGCTCGATTCGATCACGCGTCTCGGCCGCGCCTACAACACCGTGGTCCCCTCGTCGGGCAAGGTGCTCACCGGCGGTGTCGACGCCAACGCGCTGCAGCGCCCCAAGCGCTTCTTCGGTGCGGCCCGCAACATCGAAGAAGGCGGTTCGCTCTCGATCATTGCCACCGCGTTGATCGACACCGGCAGCCGCATGGACGAAGTGATCTTCGAAGAGTTCAAGGGTACCGGTAACTCGGAAATCATCCTCGACCGCAAGGTGGCGGACAAGCGCATCTTCCCGGCGATGGATGTCGGCAAGTCCGGTACTCGCAAGGAAGAGCTGCTGGTCGAGAAGACCAAGCTGTCCAAGATGTGGGTGCTGCGCCGAATCCTCATGCAGATGGGGACGACCGACGCGATGGAATTCCTGCTCGACAAGATGAAGGACTCCAAGACCAACGAGGACTTCTTCGACTCGATGAACCAGTAAGGGCGCATGCCCGCGCTGCCGGCCTTCGACTTCGCGGAAATCCTGACCGGGCCGGGGTTCAACGCCCTCGTCCAGGTTCTCCTGATCGATCTCATGCTCGCCGGCGACAATGCGATTGTCGTCGGCGCGCTGGCATCTGGCCTGCCGCCGCGTGATCGACGGCGGGTGATTCTGGTCGGCATCGCGGCCGCGCTGGTGCTGCGCATCGCCTTCGCGCTGACCGCGACGGCACTGATCGGCATCACCGGATTGCTGCTCGCTGGTGGGTTTCTGCTGCTGTGGGTGTCATGGCGCTTCTGGCGCGAGCTGCGCACGGGCCCGGATCGTAATGCGACGAACGAGCTCGGGGCGAAGCCTCCCGCGAGCTTCGCGCGCGCGGCCTGGGCGGTCGCGCTAGCCGATGTGTCGATGAGCCTCGACAATGTGCTGGGCGTGGTCGGCGCGGCGCGCGAGCATCCGGCAGTGCTGGTGATTGGTCTGGTGATGTCGGTGGCGCTGATGGGGGGCGCCGCTAATGCCATCGCCCGCCTGATCGAGCGCCACCGCTGGATCGCCTATATCGGTCTGGCGGTCATCCTGTTCGTCGCCTGCCGGATGATCTGGGAAGGCTGGCACGACGTCGCGCCGGTGATCGGCGCGGCCTAGCCTCGCGCGCCGAACAGCGCGGTGCCGATGCGAACATGGGTCGCACCCAACATTGCTGCCGTCTCATAATCCCCCGACATGCCCATGCTGAGCTGCGGCAGACCGTGTGCCTTGGCGAGCCGGGCGAGCAGTGCGAAATAGGGCGCGGGCTCGACGTCGGCAGGCGGCACCGCCATCAGGCCGATCACGGGCAGTCCGGCCGCGCGCGCTTCGGCCAGCAAGGCGGGCAGGTCGGCGATCGCGCAGCCGCCCTTCTGATCTTCCTCGCCGATATTGACCTGAAGAAAGCAGCCGGGCCGCTTGCCTGCGGCCTCCATCGCCCTGGCGAGCGCCGCGACCAGCGAGGAGCGGTCGACCGAGTGGATCACGTCGAACAGTTCGACCGCCTCGGCTGCCTTGTTCGACTGGAGCTGGCCGACCAGATGCAGCACCACGTTGGGGAACGCCTCGCGCAGCGCCGGCCATTTGGCCTGGGCTTCCTGTACGCGGTTTTCGCCGAACACCCGCTGGCCGGTGTCGAGCAGCGGCATGATGCGCTCGGCGGGGACGGTCTTCGAGATGGCGATCAGCGTCACCGCATCGGCCGGCCGGCCAGCGAAAGCGGCGCCATGATCGATGCGGGCGCGGACGGCGGCGAGACGGCCCGCCGCGTCGAGGATTTCGGTTTCGGGCATGGCGCGCCTATAGGAGGAGCGATGCCGTCCCGCCAAGCCCGCTCGCAGCCGAGCGTCTTCCTGATGACCGACGAACGCATGGGCGACGAGCTGTGGGCTGCGCTTGAAAGGCTGCCGCGCGGCGCTGGCGTGGTGTTCCGGCACTATCGGCTATCGCTGTCCGATCGGCGGGCGCTGTTCGAGCGGGTGCGGCGGGTAGCGCGACGGCGCGGACTGGTCCTGCTGCTCGCCGGATCGGAGCGGCTGGCGATCGCCTGGAAGGCGGACGGTGCGCATGCCCCCTCCCCTCGTCTGAACAGCGCGCGGCCACTGCGCCGCACGGCTCCCGCACATGATCGACGGGAATGGCTTGCCGCCTGCCGGAGCGGTTGCGACCTCGTCTTCGTCTCCCCCATACGGTCCACACGCTCGCATCCCGGCGCGGAGGCGTTGGGGACGGTGCGGACTGGTCTCCTGCTGGGGATGGATCGGCGAAAGGCCGTGGCGCTCGGCGGAATGACGGTCGCGCACGCACGGGCGCTACGCAGCCTCGGAATCACCCGCTGGGCGGCGATCGATGCATGGCTGGAAACGGACGGCTAGGTCGCGATCAGAAGCGGAAGGCGGTGCCCACATAAACGGCCTGGCTGTCGCGGCGATCGTCGCTCAGCTCCATCAGCCGGTCGCGCTCCATCTTGTAGCGCACGCCGCCGGTGACATCGAGGCGGCTGTTGATCGAATAGGATCCGCCGAGATCGACCGAAACGCCGCGCTCGCCCTCGACTAGGCGCGCGACCTCGCCGATGCTGCGGTCGGTCGCCAGCGCCAGGCGCGTGCTCCAGCGCTTGCCGCCATAGCTGAGCGCAACGTCGGCGCTCTCATGGCTGCCCGGCACAGCGCCGAGATCCACCTTGCTATAGTCGCTGGTGACCGCGAAGCGCTTCCAGCCCACCGAGACGCCCAGATTATAGGCATAGGGGACGAGACCGCCGGTGTTGCCCGCCATCGCCGTCCGTTCCGCCTGTTCCGGCGTGCCCGCCCGCGTTCGCACCGCGACGGTGACGCGGCGGCTGCCGCCCTGCGTCTGCGACGGGGTGAAGCGGAAACCGGAGGCGCTCAAACCGCCGCGCCCGAAGGACGCGCCGAACCGCGCGTCGGCAGCGGCTGGCGTGAACGAACCGATTGACGCCACGATCGGCGCGCTGACATGCGGCGCGCGCTTCTTGTAAGTCTGGCTCTGGGTCTGTGCAGCGAACACGAGGGTCGGCGCGCAGAGGAACGCGAGGGTCGCGACAACGACTCCCTTGCGTATCATGCTGCTTCTCCGATTCGCGTTCATTTCCGAGGCCCACTCCCCTGTTCTTTGCGCGTAGCATGGAGTC
>DATGEV010000342.1:0-11103 GCA_035309885.1 Sphingomonas sp. | reverse complement strand
CGAGCCCGAGGTGTTCTCGCTGCGCGTTCGCCCCGGCAGTTCGTCGGGCGGTCTCTCGGTCGACTGGGCGAATCATCAGCCTTGCCTCACGGCAATCATGAGCAACCCCGAGATCCGCGCCCGCTTCGACGCGCGAACATGGCGGCGACTCACCCGTTCGGTGCGCGCCAGCGGCATGTGGGAGGCCGGCCGCGTCAACTTCACCATGCGTCGATTCGGCCCGGCGCGACGGCTGATGCTGGGCGCGCTCCGCATCGAGCCAACTCCCAAGCGCATCGTCATGCTGACGGCCGCGGCGTTCCAACGCTGGACCGACCGCCCGCTGCTCTCGCGTCTGCGCTTCCGCGACAGCGACATCGACGCCGACACCGCCTGACACGACGATTTGCCGACAGGCTCCGGCCTGTGCCATGCTAGGCTCAGGATCGCGACGTCTCCCTTGGCGCTCGACGCCAGCTTATCAAAGGAAGATGGCGCAGGTCTGGCGGGAGAGAGAAAATTAACGGGCAGCGGGGCAACGGCGCGGGAGGCGATCCCATCATGAAGCGCGAGCCACCGATGACTCACGATGCCCTCCCTCGTTCTGCCGACCCGATCGACAGCGTCCCGATCAGCGCGCCCAGCGCCACGCCGCAGCTGCGGCCGCTCGGTGGCCGGCGTATCTCGTTCCTGGCCTGGGGCCTGGCGGGCCTTGCCGGCATCGCGATCTGGGCTCTGATCTTCAAGCTCATCTGAGCAGTGCCCCCTCGCCATCGTCCGGCTGGCCGGACCAGATGCACAGCACGAACAGCAGCACCAGCATCGGCGTGAACAGCAGATAGCCGCCGCCGACGATGAAGGTGGTGAGTGCCAGCACCGACAGAATCGCCGTGCGACGCCACCACAGCGTCCCCACGAACATGGTCAGGAAAGCGACAAGGCCGAACAGGCCATAATCCATGATCAGCTTGGCGATCGAGTTCCCCGTCCCCTCGACATGATAGATGTAGCGCTCGGTGGCGCCTGGACCGTAGCCGATCAGGATCCGCGCCTCGTGCATGAGGCCGGTGATCGGCAGAAAGGGACCGATGAAACGGGCATAGCCGCTCGATCCCGAATAGCTGAGTTCGTCTGAGCGGCTGAGCATCGATCCCACCTGCTCGGGGAAGGCGATGCTCGCCAGCACCAGCGCGACCAGCCCTGCGATGCCGAGCCCTGCGACCCGCGCAAAGTTGCGTGTCGAAAGGCAGGCGTAGACGGGGATGGCTAGCGCCAGCGTCAGCGCCCCCGTGCCCGAGAAGGACAACAGGTAGGAGACCAGATAGAGCGGCAGATATTTGGCGCGGCCGAGAACGAAATAGTCGAGCACGATCGCCAGCGCGAGCGTTTGCGACAGGACGCTCGGCTCGATTAGGAAGAAGCCGTTCGACCGCAGGATCGTCGAGCCATAGTGCAGCGTCGGATTGAAGTTGTACTGCGACTCGACCAGGATCGGGCGCAGCGCCGGCACCGTCAGCATGAACGAGAAGATGCGGACGCCAACGAACTGCGCGAACCACTGTACGATGCCGGCGGCAGCGCACAGCCGCGTATAGAACAGGAAGAGCTCGAAGATCACCGTGCGGTCGAAACGCCGGCTCGGGCCGACCATGGTGAAGCCATAGGTCACCAAGACCGCGAGAAGCGAAGTGATGCTGAAACCGAAGCGCTGATCGGGCGCCAGCAGCGCGCCGAGCGTTGCGATCAGCACCCAGCTCGCGAACATCATGAACAGCATGACGCCGCGCGCGCGCAGTGACGCGATCCCGACGAGCAAAGCCCAGATGAGCAATCCAGCGAAGGCCGGAAGACTAAAAAACAGCGCACTTCCACCGATCATCAAGCCAAAACGCTGGAAGATCATGCAGATGATAAACGCCGTGTGGCCAAAGATACGACTGCGCCTCATATAGATCTTGTTAATTCGATTGGAAATATCCAATCGATCCGGACCAGTCATCTCCAATATCATCTCAACTTGTCGCATTCATGGTGAAGTTCGGCCAATCTCTCCTTGCGATTTATTTGGCAAAACATATCCCTGTGACGGGTGGTCCGGCACAGGTTGGATCGGGAGAGGGTCGGATGCGGGTGCCTTGTTCTGGCCGTGCGGCCCGCATTGCGTTGCATTGGGCCGGACGGGAAAGCTTCATGATCCGATCTGCGTTTTTCATCGTACTGCTGGCCGGCACCGCCAGCTTTGCGCCCACCCCGCCCGCGCGGGCCGAGCCTCTGGTCGCCGTCTATAAGGGGAATGGCTGCGACGGACGCGGCCGCATTCCTCGCTACGAAGGTGTGATCGGTCGCAAGCTGGACGGGGTGGTCGATTTCTTCGCCGCCGATAGCTGGCCCTCGATGCTGAGCGACGCGCAATGGGCGCTGGGTTGCTGGCAAGGGTTGCCCTATCGGATGGCGATCGGCGTGCCGCTGATCGTCAAGGGCGGCACGCTGAGCGCGGCAGCGGCGGGGGACTATGACGGCCAGTTCCGCAAGCTCGGCGCGCTCATGGTCTCCAAGGGGCAGGCCAATGCCATGCTGCGACTGGGCTGGGAGTTCAACGGCGGCTGGTATCCCTGGACCGCCCAAGACCCCGAGGCGTTCAAGGCCGCGTTCCGACGCGTGGTCGGAGTGCTGAGGGCGACGCCAGGCCAGCATTTCACCATCGTCTGGAACCCGACCCTCGGCGCGGGCCATGCTGCGCCGGAGACGCTTTGGCCCGGCGACGACGTGGTCGATCAGGTCGGCCTCGACGTCTATAACCAGAGCTGGCGTCATCAGGACATGGACCCGCAGACCCGCTGGCAGGGCTATCTCACCGGCAATTACGGGCTGAACTGGCTCGTCGGCTTTGCCGCCGCACACCGCAAGCCGATCAGTATCCCCGAATGGGGTACCGGCACCCGACCCGACGGGCACGGCTTTGGCGACGACCCGCTGTTCATCCACAACATGGCGGCATGGATGCGCGCGCATAACGTCGTGTTCCAGAGCTACTGGGACTTCACCGCGTCCGACTATGACTCCACCATGTCGGCCGGCAAGTTCCCGCAGACACTGGAGGCGTACAAGAGGGAATTCGGTGGGCGGGCACACTGAGGCGCGCCCCCGCTCAGCCATAATAGGTGCCATAGGCGGCATGATCCCGATCGATGTCGCCATGGCCGTAGGCGGCGAGCGCGCGCATATCGACGCGCGTCGTCACCACGCCCAGGGGCTCGATGTCGAGCGCCCGCATCCGCTTCAGCGACGCGGCGGCGGTCTGCCGCAGCGTGTTTTTCCAGCGCACCACCATCAGCACGTCGCCAAGCTGCCGCAGCAGCAGGCGCGCGTCCGCCACGGCCAGAGCGGGCGCGGCATCGAAGATGACCAGATCGAAGCGTCGCTCGAGCGCGGCGAGCAACGACTGGATGTGGGCCGCGTCGAACAGGTCGTGACTGCTACCGATTGCCTCGACGATCGGTAGCAACATTGCGCCCGAGGCCTCATCGAGGATCAGCACATCGTCGAGTCGGGCCTGGCCGCGCAACAGTTCAACCAGTCCGGCGCGCGGGGTGAGCCCGAGCGCCTGTGCGATCATCGGCCGCCGGACGTCGGAATCGATCAGGAGCGTTCGGCTGCCAGCCATGGCGGACACTCGCGCGAGCGAGATCGCCATCGTCGTTTTGCCCTCGTTGGGGCGTGACGAGGTGATGCCCACCGTCGCCATACCGCCCAACCGCGGGCGCAGCAGCGCCAGCCGGATCGCGCGCAGCGATTCCGCGTAGAGCGAGGCCGGCCGCTCCAGTGCATAGTCGATCGCCTGGATACGCGCATCGCCCATGCGGCGCAGCGAGCCGACCTCGGGCACGTTGGCGATGTGCGGCAGGCCGAGCTTGCGCTCGACATCGTCGGAGGTGACGAGCTTGCGGTCGAAGACCTCCACCAGCGATACCGACGCTGCGGCGATGATCGTCGCCAGCCCCAGCCCGATCAGCAGGATCAGCGGCTTGTTGGGCGACACCGGTTTCAGCGGCATCGCCGCCGGCGAGAAGAGCCGTGCGTCCTCATCGGCCACCAGCGCCTGGCTGCTGATCGAATTGCGGCGGGTCAACAGCGTCTGATAGGTGTCGCGCAGGCCGTCCGCCTTGCGCTGGAGCTCGTTGAGCTTGACGGTCGCGGCGTTGGCGGCAGCCAGAGTGCCGCTCGTCTGTGCCACCGTGCCGGCGGCGTTCGCCTCCTGGCTGCGGGCGATCTGGAGATTGGCGCGCAGGCTGGAAACCTGACGCTCGATCTCGGCGGAGATGGCGCGATCGACTTCGTCGAGCTGGTCCTTCGCCTTGATGAGATCGGGATGGTTCGGCCGGTAACGGGCCTGCAAATCGGCATAGGTCGCAGCGAGCTGGGCACGCTGGGCGCGCAGTTGCTGCACCACCGGCGATTGAAGCGCGGCGCCGACGTCTCCGCCGTTCGATCCCTGATTGAGCTGCGCCTCGGCGGTGCCCACCCGCGCCGAGGCTTCCGCCAGCGCCGCCCGGCTCGCCGCCTCCTGCTGCTTGTAGAGCGACAGCTCCTGCTCGGTGAAGGTGCTGCCCTGTGTGCCGAGCAGGCCGTGCTGCGCCTTATATTGTGCGACGGCCGCCTCCGCCTGCTCGAGCTGGCCGCGCAACTCGCCCAACTGGTCGCCCATGCCGCGATCGACCTGATCCACGGCAGCGCGGCGCGAGCGCTCCTTCACATTGAGGTATTGGTAACCGACCTGGTCGGCCACCGCCCTAGCCAACGCCGGGTCGGGTGCTGTGTAGGCGATCGATACCACGTTGGACTGGCCGGAGCGATCGACCTTGAGACCACCCATCATCATCGCCGCCGTCGCCGCCTCCCGCCCCGCCGGTGGGAGTGCCGCAAGCGCGGGAGCAAAGACGGGATTATGGGTGAGGTCGAGCGCGCGGACCGTCCCCAGCGCCACCGCCGAGGATCGCAGAATCTGGACCTCGGTATCGGCGGCGTTGTCGGCGGTGGACAGGCCGGGCAGGACGTCCTTGTCCTTCTCCGACACGTTCAGTTCGCGCGAATTGACAACCATGTTGGCGGTCGCGGTGTATAGCTTGGTGCGGCTGAACCCGAGCATCAGCACGACGCCCAGCACGCCCACGAACATGATGCAGGCCAGCATCCAGCGCCGGCGGAGCGCTGCCATCGCCCGGCGCAGCCCATCGACGCGATCGTCGGCCGGCGGCATCGGGTTGTGCCGGAGGAGCATGGCCGGCTCCCGCGCGGAACCAGGAAAGACGGGAATGAGGTCGTTCATTGGCTTTACCTTCTCAGCGTCACGCCAGCCATCAGCCTGTTGTCGACATAGGCCCGATCGCGGTCAGCGCCGTGGGAGGATGGATCGAGCCGGTCGTACCGGAGCTCGGGGGATGCGGTGCGATTGAGTCTGTAGGTGGCGCCCGCCCTCGTCGCGATGCGGTGGTCCACCCGATCCAGATTGTTGAAGCGGTTGTTCTGGTGGCCGACCGATCCGCTCAGGATCATCTGGCGGAAGAACTCGTAATCGATTGGGATCCCGCCCTCGGTCGACAGATAGCCGGCCGATCCCGGGACGCCCAAATCGAGCATGGCTCGCCGGTCCTGCACCGTCATTGTGATGAGCTGGCTCGGGAATAACTGCACCTTGGCGTGGAAGCCGACGCGCGACAGATTTTTGTCATGCGAACAGCGGAAGGTCTGCGAAATATAGCCGACGCCGATACCGCCGCGGATGCGCGCGGCCGGTTCTAAGCCAACACCCGCCAGAGGCCGATGACCCTGCGAACCACGCTGGGGGGTGTCGATCGTGCCGATACGGAAGTCGCACTCGTTCGGGCTGGCGCTCGCCCACCAGGCGAACGACTGGGCATAAGCCATCCACGGCGCGCGCTGTGCGCAACCGCACCGCCCGATCGGAACGGCCCAGCGAACGGAGGAAGGATGGAAATGCGACACGGCGGTCAAAAATGCCGTTCTTTGATCCTGACAGTGTCCCCCGGCTGCACGATCAGTTCTGCTGTGAGGCGCTCGCGCTCCTCGGATGCCGTACCGAGATGGCGGATCAGCACCATCTTCTGGTTGGCGCGGTAGGTAAAGCCCCCGGCAGTGGCCACGGCGCCGAGCGCCGTCATGCCCGACTGATAGGGATATTGGCCGGCCTTGTTGACCTCGCCCAGCACATAGACCGGGCGCGAGGAGATCAGATCGACGACCAAATGGGGGTTCTTGTAATAGCTGGCGTCGAGCGCCTTGGTCAGCCCGGATGCCAGCTCGCCGACCGTCTGCCCCTGCGCGTGCACCATGCCGACCAGCGGGAAGGAGATCTGCCCCTCGCTGTTGACGGCGAATTCGCCGCTGAGGCTCGGCTCGCCATAGACAGTGACGCGCACCCGGTCGTCCGGGGCCAAGCGATAGACATAGGCCGCGGGTGGCGCGGCGCCGTGCGGCGTGGCGGCAATGTCAGCGGCACATCCGGCCAGCACCGTTGCCAGCACGAGACCAGCTGCCGCCTGCATCATCCAGTTCATGCCTTACCTCGTTCGGTTGCTTCCTCTGGCTTGGTCGAAGCAGGGCCAATGCTGCGACGCAACACAAGTTCCTCGTCCTGTCCGACCCCTGCCAGTATTCGTCGCAAGAAGCCCGCTCCCCACGCACAATGCATCGTCGCAAGCGCAGGGATCGCGAGCAGCACTGAAAGCGAGCCATGCTCGATCGCCAGCGCCACACCACTCGCCATCAGCGCCACGAAATAAGCCGCCGGCAGGAGCAGGATCACCGGCGCGAACGGTGCCAGCAGCAAACCCAGCATTAAGGCCAGCAGCAGCAGCGGCGGCAGCATCTGCCGCAGCCGTAGCCGTTCGCCATGCTTGCGGTAGGTGCGTGCACGCCCCGAGCCGTAACGCCAATATTGCCGGGCGAGGCCCGTTAGCGTCGCGCGTGGGAAATAGGTGACGGGAATGCCGACATCGAACCAGATCCGCCCGCCCAGCGCCCGGATGCGGGCATCGAGCTCGGCATCCTCATTGGCCTCGAAGCTCTCGTCATAACCGCCGGCCTGCTCGAAAGTCGCACGGCGAAAGGCGGCATGATGACCATGCTCGACGAAGCCCGATACGCGCCCCATGCGGTGTACCGATCCGCCCGTGCCCACACGGCTGTTCTGCGCTGCGGCCACCGCGCGCTGGAAGCGACCGCGACCGACGGTATCGAGCCGCACCACGACGCTGTCGGCGCCGCTCATCTCCAGGGCTGCCAACAGCTTGCCGACGTAACCCGAGGGATAGAGGGCGTGTGCATCCACCCGCACGATCACACCAAAGCGGCGGTCCGCCTCGGCGACAGCGCGATTGACACCCGCGGCCTGGATTCGATCGGGATTGGCGATCAGGCGGACCCTGCGCTCGCTCGCGGCCACACGACGCACCGCCTCGCGCGTGCCGTCCTCGCTGCCGCCGTCGGCGACGAGAATGGCACCGACCACCTCCGGAGGCTCGGCCAGAAGATGCGCGAGCAGCCCGTCGATATGGGCGATCTCGTTGAGCGTCGGAATGACGACGCACGCTGGCCCGAGCGCAGTCATGCGTCAGCACCCTCGGGCAGCAGCGCCTCGACGAACCGCTCGCTCGACCGGGCGAGGCTGCTCTCGGCGAGGCGCTTGCGGGCGAGGAGGCGGTAGAGATCGGCCTGCTCGGGCTCTATTACGCGCGTCATCGCGCCAGCGAGATCGGCGGTCGCGAAGTCGATCCTGTTCGCCGTGGGCAGATGGTCGCGGAACACGTCGATATCGGAGGCGAGGATCGGCAAGCCGTGGCCCATGGCCTCCAGCATCACCAGCGGCACCCCTTCCCAGCGCGACGGCATCAGCAGCAGATCGGCGGCGGCGAGCGCCTCTTGCGGCCGCTCGGTCCACGGCACGCAGCGGATCTCGACCAGACCTTGGAGATCGTCGCGCAGGGACTCGCAGGCCGCCGCCCCCTCGCCCGCGCCGATGAAGACGAAGGTCCAGCTGGCCAGCCGGTCGGCATGGCGGCGAATGGCGGCAAGCAAGGTGTCGAGGCCCTTCTGCCGGACGTCGAGGCGGCCGAGGAACAGCGCGATCCGCGCGTCCTGCCCCGCCGCCAAAACAGCACGCGCCGCCTCCTTGCCGCCCGACGCAGGCGGATCGACGACATTCTCGACGACCGACACCGGCGCGTGACCGCCAGCGCGCGCCACCTGCTCGGCGACCGCATGGCCCGGCACGATGAAGCGATTGGGCCGTCCGTAGAGGCGCCGCCGGACAATATCGCCAGGCACCGCCCAGCGTCCCATATCGGTCATGCGATGCGCCATTGGCACATAGCTGATCAGGAAGCTTTTCGCCGGCGCAGCGAGCATCGGAACCGCGCAATTTTCGATCCGGCCTTGCAGCAGCAGCACCGCCGCGGGTCGCTCGGCCGCGAGCAGGCGGCGGAAAGCGCGCGCGTAATCGCGCCGGAAGCCGGCCAGATAGGGTTCGGCACGGCGCTTGGAGAAATTCCAGCCCTTAGCTTCAAATCGTTCCGACTCGAAGGGCCGCAGCCGCTCCGCGAGCCGCGCATTGCCGGCCGGAAAGCGCATCACGATGCGCGGATAGTTTCCGCTCTCGATCAAGGCCGGGAGAAAGCGCAGGAACATCGCCTCATGGCCACCGAAATCGAGGCTGTCCTGAATGACCAGCAGCGAACACGTCATCGCAGCCTTCCTGTTGTGTGGGCTGCCATCGCCCGCTCGTAGGCGGCGCGAGTACGGGCACCGATCTCCGGCCAATCCGGCACGCCATGGGCCGGCCGCCTGGTGGGCCGGCGGCCGATCGAAGAGACGATCGCATCCGCGAGAGCCTCGACATCCGTCGCTGGCACCAGCGCACCGGCACCAGGCGCCTCGCGCAGCATGGCCCGAAACGCACCGAGATCGCTGGCGATCAGCCACCGATCAAGCTCTGCGACGAGATGAAGGACGCCGCTGGCGTCGATGGTACGATAGGGAAAGATGAAGGCGTCCGCGCTCCGCAGCAGCGCCGCCATTTCCTCCTCACCGAGTCGGCGGTCGCGCAGCGCGAACGCTGCTCCCAGCCCCAGTTCGCGGGCCCGTTCGCGGATCGGCTCGACCGGCATCAGCGCCTCACCGGCGACAATGAGCTCAAGCCGCGCCCGCGTCTCGGGATCGATCCGGCCAAGCGCCTCGACCAGCAGATCGGCGCCCTTATAGGCTTGAAGTCGGCCGAACAGCACCACCCGCCAGCGCTCGGGCGCGGGACGCGGCTCGGGCGCAGCAGCCATCAGCGGCAACAGTCCGTGCGGAACGATGCTGATCGTCGCCTCGTCGAGCCCGCGCGCCATCAGCGCGTCGCGCCCTTCCTCGGTGTGGACGATCAGGTGATCGACCGCCGCCAGCACATCCTCATAGCCGCTGCGCTGGAGCCGGCTGACCGGGCGGCCGTTGAAGGGGTGAATGTCATGGACGGTCATCACCACCGGGCGCGTGCGCCGCATGCGTGCGATCGCACGGCGATCGAGCAACGGCAGCGCCGCCCACTGGAAGTGCACGAGGTCGCAGGCCCCGCGCTCGGCGCGCGTCGCCAGCCCGCGCAGCCCCGCGGCATGCTCGACGCCCTTCAGCGCGCGTGCCAGACGACCCGTGCGACGACCGGCACCGTCGGTCCAGGGATAGAAGAAGCGGTCGACGCGAGACGCCGCCAGCAGGTCTTCCTCACCCGTCCTCAGGCCACGCGTTGCCCACAATACGTCGATGTCGTTGGCCGCCAGCCCGGCCGACAACGCCGCATCATAGGGCGCGGTGAAGAGCGATGGATCGACCTGCAGCACCGACAGCCGCGCGCGAACGACACACGCATGTTGCCGCGCTACGGTGAGACCGGACTCTATCACCGCGCGCCTCGGTTCCTGGCCGACGTTCAGAACGAACCCTTGCTCGCCAGAACCGCCGGGACGGTTCGCACGAGGATCGAAATGTCGGTGCCGATCGAGCGACGGCGGCTATAGACGGTGTCCATCGCGACGCGACGACGATAGCTGGTGTCGTTGCGTCCACTGACCTGCCACAAGCCCGTGATTCCGGGCCGAACCGCGCAATAGAAGCGGAAATAGCGGCCATAGCGGACCACTTCCGCCTCCACGATCGGCCGCGGCCCGACCAGGCTCATGTGGCCGGCCAGCACGTTCACGAGCTGCGGCAACTCATCGAGGCTCGACTTGCGCAGGAATTGACCGAGTGGGGTGATCCGGGGATCGGCCCGCAGCTTCTGGTCCATCGCCCATTCGGCACGCGCCGCCGGATCAGCCTCCAGGTGGCGCCGAAGTCGCTCCTCCGAATCGCGAACCATGGTGCGCAATTTCAGGCAGGGAAACGTCTGACCACCCTTCCCAATCCGGCGATGCACAAAGATGGGCATGCCGCCGTCCTGAAAATATATGCAAAGACAGAATATTAATACAATAGGAAGCAATATTATTATTGCCAACGCTGCAACAACAACATCAAACATTCGCGACGCGTTGGAATCGAACACATGTATTACCTGACGCTTCCTAACTATTAATCCCAGAACATCCGCATATTCACCGATCGACATACGCGACCGAAAGAAGCCATCATACGCCATGGCTCACCCTTCCGAGTTCTAAGCTTAACGTTGCAGTGCAATACCTCCGTTTTGTATTGCACCGCACAGATTTTTGCCATGCAACTTGACCCTATTGATACCCAATTCATCGCAATATCAAAATTTAATTTTGGATGACTCCTCGCTTCATCGAGGAATTCTAACGGGTCAACCGCCCTCTCCGGATCTTGTTATGTTCGCTTCTGGCAACCCGCAAAACGCGTGAGGCCGTAACGGAATTGGAGAAAGCTAACGGCCCGATCAGCCAGAACAGCCGATGGAACCCATTACGCCGCACGCGTCGACAAGTTCCGCCGCGCGCGTATCGTCGCACTGAAAAATGGGGACAACGGCGTTTTGGCACCACCGGTCGGATGGCGAAACCATCCTGCCAACCGAGCTCAACAAAGTGCATATCGTGCCGCACGACGCTA
>DATGEV010000341.1:0-5353 GCA_035309885.1 Sphingomonas sp. | reverse complement strand
ATGCCTAGCCCGGCGCCAACGAGCGCGAACAGGCCGGCTCCCCACAACAGCCATCGCCGCCGTGTCAGGGCCGTGATCGAGGCCAACGCGATGGCGATCTGGAGTGACGTGACGGAAACCGCGAGCTTGATGTGGGGCCGGAGCGCGTGGCGTGACTCTGCGTCGGCCTCCTCTGATTTGCGATCGAATGCTTCAGCCTGAGCGCGGAGGCTTTGGCTCTCAGCGGCATATTTGGCGGCGTCGGCCCGGAATTTTGCTGAAGCGGTCGGCATCATGATCGCCCCTTGTTCGGCGAGGTGACGCTTAATGCCCTCGGCTTGGTAGAACGCCCAGGTGTCTGACGCGCGTGCTTTCATCAGCACGGCTTCATTTTTGTAATAGAGCGCATCGTTCTGCGTGTGGCCGCCAAGGAAGCTGACCATCGCTCCGAGGGTGGCCAGGACAGCCGAGAACAGGGCAACCTTTTGGCCAAGGGGAATTCCCTTCTCTGCGGCATGCTCCAAGGCCTCTTCGTGCGCGCCGCGCACCTCAAAATCCTCCTCCATCCAACATTCCCCTCGCGTGATAGCCTTCACTCCCACAGCAGAGATAACCCCCGCTTAACGGTGCGGTCTAGGTCGCGATGCACCCTATGACGGACGCAGGGCAGGCGGAGCGCCTTCTTGGGGGCGCGGCGTAATAGCGAAATCGCCACAACTCCTGAAATGCGGCGCGAAATTTTTGCGAGGCATCCAAATCAAAATCGGTGGGGGAAGGGGACGTCGGCCCCAGGATGCAGCCGATAGGGCGCGGCTGAGATTGAACGGGAATGCGATAGGTTTCAGCTCCTAGTGCGGGGATGTGCAGTTCATATGGCGAACATTAGGGGATCGTTTCGCGACCAATCGATGGCCGCTCTGCGATGTTCCGCACGAGAAACGGCTTCCCCGAATCGTTTCGGGCTAGGAAAATAGTCGGGACTATCCTGAAATGAGGAAGGCCCGACGCTGCAACGTCGAGCCTTCTGATCGGGGTAGGCGTCGCGGAAACCCTAGTCCGGATGTCAGGCGACATGCAAAACTGGGCCCCCTCCTAACTGAGCTACGGCGTTCACACATCGTGAGTTGAGCTGAAGGCGGAAGTCTGATTCCTGCTCCTGGCATGGAGGAGGAGGCAGGGATGGAGCTGCAGCTGGGCCGCTTTGTTGTCCAGGGGCTCTCGGCGTTTTGAAGCAGGTCGCCTGCGATCGGTTCCGCCACAGCGCACCCTTTGGACCGAAGCACCTAGCGACTCGAAGGGTGCTGCACGCGAGAGGCTCGGCAGGAACCCATGCTGACAACCTCCGATCTCGCTACATTCGATGCACCGACGATTCAGGCGCCGCCATCGACAGGCCTCGAAAGGGGGTTCGGCGCTCGCCGGGAACCCCCTGGGAACCCATAGTAAATCTCGGGTTCCGTGGAGTTTTGCCGCTCTCGCAAGCATTTGAATATAGAGAGAAAAATGGTGCCGGATGAGGGGATCGAACCCCCGACCTTCGGTTTACAAAACCGCTGCACTACCGCTGTGCTAATCCGGCCCGGAAGGTCGGGTAGCGCCCCGCCGGGAGTGGGTCAATCGGTCACGCGAGGCCGAAGGTCCAGCCTTCGGTGGCGGTGAGCGCGGGGGTGAGGCCGGCGGGTTGCCACAGTTGCGGGTCGCGCGCCGCACCGCTGAGCCACGCGGCGCCGAGCAGCGCATCGGTGCGATGATCGTCATAGTGGCCAAGCGGGGCGTGGGACGAATGGCCGAGCCGCGCCAGCGCGGCGTCGAGCGCGTCGGCCGAGCGCATCTTGCTGCGTCCGCGCGGGATCCCAGCGGCGCGCGCGGCGAGGCTGGTGTAGATCTCGACGATCAGCGGGCCATGGCCGGGGAGGGGATCGAACGGCCACACCGACACATGGCCAGTCAGCCGGTGCAGCATCCGCATCCCCGTGAGGCTCGCCTTGCCCACCTGTGCGGCGCCGACGAGGTTGAAGCTGGAGGAGGGGGCGAGACCGGCCGCCTGCGCTCTGCGCTCGGTCACGCGCATCCGGCCGAGGCCTGTGCCGAAGCGGTCGCCGGTGCGCCCGCCGGGGCGGCGGAAGTGGCGCGCGAGCTCGGCATGGTCGACCAGCGCCGCGGCGCCGAGGCAGGGTTCGGCCGCCGCCACCCGGTCGACCAGCGCCCACAGCGCGTGGGCATCGGGCGGGCTTTCGCTCCAGCCGGGGAAGAAGGCACCGGCGTCCGCGAACGGGAAGGAGGCCGAAAAGTCGATGCCGATCAGCATGTCGTCCTGATGCTGCAACCAGCGCAGGACGCCGTCCCGCGACCAGTGGCGGCCGGACGGCTCGACCAGCAGCGGCGGCCCCTCCTGCCCGCAGACAGCCACCGCAATACCGGGTTGGACGATCCCCGCCGCACCCGACCAGTCGATGCAGGCGAAGCGCGCGAAGCGACGGGTCATTTGGCCTTGCGGGGGCGGGGGGACTTCTTGGCGCGCGCCTCCTCGCAGGAGCGTTCGATCATGTCACGGACGATGGCATCGTCCGGGCCGTCATAGCGCACCAGCACTGCTGGCCAGCCGACATAGTGCGGCGTCTGCCAGAAGGTTTCGGGATACGTCTCCATCAGCATCTCGATCAGCCCGAGCTCGAGGCAGAGGACGAAGCTGGTGTCGGGCTCATGGCCGACGCCAAGGACGAAATGGCCGTTCACCTTCACCGCCGGCTGGCGGTAGCTGGTGGAGAGCTCCGCGCCCTCCAGCGTCAGCGCGAAGGCGAAGGCCTCGTCCCGGTTCATCCCCGCCGTTGCTTCCGGAGCTTGTCCCAATAGGCCAGCCGCTCGGCAATCTTCGCCTCGAAGCCGCGCGGGGTGGGCGTGTAGAAGGTCTGCGGTGCCATTTCCTCGGGCCAGTAATTGTCGCCCGAGAAGGCATCGGGCGCATCATGGTCGTAGTCATAGCCCTTGCCGTAGCCGACCTGCTTCATCAGCTTGGTCGGCGCGGTGAGGATGTTCTTGGGCGGCATCAGCGAGCCCGTCTCCTGCGCTGCCCGCTTGGCCGCACCGAGCGCCTTGTAGCCCGCGTTCGATTTGGGCGCGGTGGCGAGATAGAGGCAGGCCTGCGCCAGCGCCAGCTCACCCTCCGGCGAGCCGAGGAAATCATAGGTGTCCTTGGCGGCGATGCACTGCACCAGTGCCTGCGGATCGGCGAGGCCGATATCCTCGATCGCCATCCGCACCAGCCGGCGCAGCAGGTAGAGCGGTTCCTCGCCCGCCACCAGCATCCGTGCCAGATAATAGAGCGCCGCCTGCGGATCGGAGCCGCGCACCGATTTGTGCAGCGCCGAGATCAGATTGTAATGCCCCTCGCGATCCTTGTCGTAGACCGCCATGCGCCGGTGCAGCAGCGCCGCGAGCCCGGCGGGATCGAGCGGCTGGGTGATCTCGACCGAGAACAGGGTTTCCGCCTGGTTGAGCAGGAAGCGCCCGTCGCCGTCGGCCGAGGCGACCAGCGCGGCGCGCGCCTCGGGCGTGACGGGAAGCGGACGGCCCTCCACCTCCTCGGCGCGATCGAGCAGCGTGTTGAGCGCGCTGGTGTCGAGCCGGTTGAGGATCAGCACCTGCGCGCGGGAGAGCAAAGCGGCATTGAGCTCGAACGAGGGATTCTCGGTGGTCGCTCCCACCAGGATCACCGTGCCATCCTCGACATACGGCAAAAAGCCGTCCTGCTGGGCGCGGTTGAAGCGGTGGATCTCATCCACGAACAGCAGCGTGCGCGTGGCCGTCCGGGCATGCTCGCGCGCCTCGGCGAACACCTTTTTCAAGTCCGCCACGCCCGAGAACACCGCCGAGATCGCGACGAAGCGCAGCTCCACCGCTGCCGCGAGCAGCCGCGCGATGGTGGTCTTGCCGGTGCCGGGCGGCCCCCACAGGATCATCGAGGAGAGGCGGCCGGCTGCCACCATCCGCCCGATCGCGCCCGCCGGGCCGGTGAGATGTTCCTGCCCGACGACCTCGGCGAGCGTGTGCGGGCGCAGCCGGTCGGCGAGCGGGGCAGCCTCAGTGGGCAGTGCGGCGTCGGGCGCAGTATCGGCGAAAAGGTCGGCCATGAGCCTCATATAGGCCGGGAATCCGCACGGGGCATCCCTTCCGTTCGCCGCGGACAGGTGGCCAAGTCTTGTACTAAGTTCATCTAAGATATATCTAAGAGCAACTCGGATGGGAGATAAGGCATTATGCGTTTCGGTTTTCACCGCGGCTTCGGCCGCAATGGCGGGCACGAGCACCCGCATCATATGGGCGGCTTCGGCGGCCATGGCTTCGGCGCCTGGATGGCGGCGGAGTTCGAGGAACGGGCAGGCGGCCGCAGCCGGCGACGCCTGTTCGACGGCGGCGAGCTGCGCCTCGTGTTGCTGCGCTTGATCGGCGACCAGCCGCGCCACGGCTATGACCTGATTCGCGCCATCGAGGAGCGCACCGGCGGCAGCTACGCGCCGAGCCCGGGCGTGGTCTATCCGACGCTTACGCTGCTGGTCGACATGGGCCAGATCGAGGAGGTGCCGAGCGAGGGCAAGCGCAAGCTGTTCGCCACCACCGAGGAAGGTCGCCGCGTGCTGGAGGAGAAGGCCGAGGAGATCGCAGCGCTGATGGCGCGCCTCGATCAGCTGGGCGCGATGCGCGAGCGCACCGACAGCGCCTCGATCCGTCGCGCCATGCACAATCTCAAGGCGGTGCTGTTCCACCGGCTGCGCGATGCCGACATGGATACGATCCACGAAGCGGTCGCGCTGATCGACGAGGCGGCGCGCAAGATCGAGCGGCTCTGACATGACGCAGATGACCATCACCCGCGTCCCCACCACCCACGCCAGCCGCTATCTCCAGCAGCTCTGCAAGCACTGGTCGCACAAGCTGGAGGTGGCGTTCGACGAGGTCCACGGCACGATCCGCTTCCCGGGCGGGGCGGTCGTCACGCTCGACGCAGGGGCGGAGGGGCTGGACGCGCGGATCGAGGCGCCCGATGCCGAGACGCTGGAGCGGATGAAGGGCGTGCTGGCCGAACATCTCGACCGCTTCGCCTTCCGCGAGGCGCCGCTATCCTTCGCGTGGCTGTGAGTGCCTAGTTTGGCTGCTGGCCGCCCGGCCAGGGCACGCGCTGGAGCCCGGGCGTGTGCAGGATGCCGCGCAGGCGCTGGCGCTCGATGCGGAGGTAGGAGTCGACCAGCGCCTGATTGACCTTGTCCCACTCATAGTCGGCGCTCGCCTCGCGGCCTGCAGTGCCGGCGGCGTGGCGGCGGTCGGCGTCGCGGATCAACCCGGCGAGCGCCTCGGCGAAGAGATGGGTGGCGCCCGG
>DATGEV010000340.1:0-2018 GCA_035309885.1 Sphingomonas sp. | reverse complement strand
ACACCCGCCGATCGCAGAGCATGGGGCAGGGCGGAAGGCAGGAAGCGTACATCATAGCCAAGGAAATCGGGTTTCGCGGCGCGAACCGCAAGACGGCGCAGCAGGGCGTCGCGGATCGCGCGCCATCGCGTCTCGCGATGTTCGGTCATGACGAGGCCGCGGACGATGCGGGGCGCGTGGGTGGCGAACCAGCGGCTGACTTCGGGGTTGAACCCCATCACCGCGACCGGGCCGCGATACCCCTCCAGCGCGCGGCGCACGCCCAGGCAAAGCGGCGCGGTCTCGGCGCGGTGGTCGGTCTTGATCTCGATGATCAGCGGCACGCGCCCGGCGATCCGGGCGAGGAGTTGGGAGAGGCTCGACACCGGCTCGTCCTTGCCGTCGACAAGTCGTAGCGCAGCGAGTTCGGAAGCGCCCATCTGCGCGATCCGGCCGGGCGTTCCGGTCAGTCGCGTCGTCTCGGCGTCGTGGAAGACGACCACCGTGCCATCGCGCGACAGGCGGACGTCGCATTCTATGGCGAAACCCTGCTCGATCGCTGCGTCGGCCGCGCTGAGGCTGTTTTCGGGGACGCCGGCGCCCCATAGCCCGCGATGGGCGACGTCCTGCGCGAGCAGGAAGGCGACGCGGGCCTCATCCGGGGCCCGCGTCCACCGTCCGTCAAGCGTCGCGAAGCGCGACGATCGCATCCACTTCCACCGCCGCGCCGAGCGGCAAGACCGGCACGCCCACCGCCGAGCGGGCATGCTTGCCGGCCTCGCCGAACAGCGCGGCCATCAGCTCGGAGGCGCCGTTGGCGACCTTGGGCTGATCGGTGAAGGCGGGGCCCGAGGCGACGAACGCGCCGAGCTTGACGATCCGCTCGACGCGATCGAGCGACCCGCCGAGCGCCGCCTTGATTTGGGCCACGAGCATCAGGGCGCAGCGCTTGGCCGCTTCCTGACCGCGCGCGACATCGTCGGCGTCGTCGAGCCGGCCCTTCATGAGCTGGCCGGTCTCGTCGAACGGCAGCTGGCCGGAAATGTGGAGCAGCCCACCCGCTTCGACCGCCGGCACATAGGCGGCGACGGGCGCGGCGGCCTGGGGAAGGGTGAGGCCGAGTTCGGCGAGGCGTGCGTCGATATCCATGAGCATGTCGCTATGCCTCGTGCGCCCTGTCGGTCAAGGCCGGAGCAGGGCCCTCGGCGAATCGATCGAGGATCCAGTCGGCGGCGCGGGCCCAATCGTCGATGCGCGCATGCGCGGCGGCGGCCTGCGGGCGGTGCTGCGCGACCAGCGGCTCGGCGACCATGTGCAGCCGCCAGACATGGGGGGCGTGCTTGGCGACCGAGCCATGCTGGCTCGACAGATCATCGACGAACACGGCCACGCCGGGCTGGTGTTCGGCCAGGATCGCGGCGAGCGCGGCGCCCTTGCCGCCCTGGTTGCAATAGACCTCGTGGCGGATGCCGTGGCTCGCAAGCTGCTCGAGCCGTGGCTCGCGGCGATGGTCGGGCAGGTTGGTGAGCACGACGATGTCGGCATGCTGGCCGATTCGCTCGAGCGCCTCGATCACGCCGGGCACCGGGGTCTGGCGCGCCATCTCGGTGTCGAAGAAGCCATCGACATAGGGCCACACCTCGCTGGTCGGCACGCGCTCGCCGGTGTCGCGGCGAATCAGCGCCTCGCCCCAATCCTCATGCTCGATCGCGAAATCGATGCCGTGCGCGTCGGCCAGCCAGTCGCGGAAGTGGCTGACCATGTGGAGCAGCACCTCGTCGCAATCGGTGATGAGCAGCGGCCGGTTCATGCTTCGAGCTCCTGTTGGGCGGCGACCAGCGCCTCGGGCGCGATGTCGAGCGCGTCGGCGCAGGCGAGCAAATCGGGCTCATGGCTGGCGAGGAAGCCCAGCACCGCGGCGAGTAGCGCCGGATCGCCGGCGCGCGCGCGCAGCGTGTCGGCGTCGAGCCCGGTCAGCGCCAGCAGACGCTCGGCACGGGGCTGATCGGCGAGCGTCCACGCCAGGGCCGAAAGCGCGA
>DATGEV010000339.1:0-18235 GCA_035309885.1 Sphingomonas sp. | reverse complement strand
CCGAACCAGATGCCGCGATATTCGCGCAGCGCCGCCTGGAACGCGACGGCGAGGCCCCCCTGCGCGCCGGACTGGCCCTTGGGCGCGGAAACGCGGTTGGAAATAACAATCAGTCGACTCATCGGATCGCGGCCCAGGGTTTCGACAGGAGAACGGCGCAGTTGATCATGCCCACCAGCGAATAGGTCTGCGGATAGTTGCCCCAGAGCTCGCCGGTGGTGGGATCGATGTCCTCGGACAGCAGGCCGGCGGTGGTGCGGCGTGCGAGCATATCTTCGAACAACATACGCGCATCCTCGCTGCGGCCGGTGAGGTGGAGCGCCTCGATCAGCCAGAAGGTGCAGACGTTGAAGGCGGATTCGGGCAGGCCGAAATCATCCTCGCTGTCGTAGCGCAGCATGGTCGTGCCGCGCCGCAGGCCGGTCTCCAGCGCATAGAGCGTGGCGCGGTAGCGGCGATCCTGCGGAGACAGGAAACGCAGGTCGAGCAACTGGATCAGGCTGGCATCGAGATTGTCGCCGTCGAAGGTGGCGGAGAGGCGCTGGGTGTCGGTGCGCCACGCTTTGTCGACCACGGTGGCGTGGATCTTGTCGGCACGGTCCTGCCAGAAGGTCGCGCGTTCGGAGAGGTCGAGACGGTGCGCGGCGTTGGCGAGCCGGTCGCACGCCGCCCAGCACATCGCCGCCGAATAGGTGTGCACCGACCGGCGGGTGCGCAGCTCCCACAGCCCGGCATCGGGCTTGTCGTGCACCTCCCAAGCGAGATCGCCGATCGGCTCCAGCGCCATGAAGTCCTCGACGCCGGCCATGCGGAACAGGCGGCTGTCGAAGAAGGCCTGCACGTTGCAGAGGATGATCTGTCCATAGGCGTCGTGCTGCACCTGCTCATAGGCCTGGTTGCCGACGCGTACCGGCTCCATGCCGCGATAGCCGGGCAGGCCGTCGGCGATGCGTTCCGCCAGCTTCGCCTCGCCGAGCACGCCGTAGAGCGGCTGGATATGGCCGCTCTTCGCATTCTCGACGATGTTGCGAAGATATTCGAGATAGCCCTCCAGCACGTCGAGCGCGCCCAGCCGGTTGAGCGCCTGCACGGTGTAATAGGCGTCGCGGATCCAGCAGTAGCGATAGTCCCAGTTGCGTCCGGAATCGGCATGCTCGGGGATCGAGGTGGTGAGCGCGGCGACGATCGCGCCGGTCTCCTCATGCTGGCAGAGCTTGAGCGTGATCGCCGATCGGATCACCACGTCCTGCCATTCGAACGGGGTCGCGAGGCCGCGCACCCATGCCTGCCACTCGCTGATCGTGTCGTGCAGCATATGCTCGATCGAAGGGGCGAGGCCGGTCGAGAAGCTCTCGTCGGGGCCGAGGAAGAAGTGCAGCGGGCGCTCCACCCGGAACAGCCGCTCCTCCTCAAGATAGCCGACCGGCGCGTCGGTCGAGAGGCGCACCGCCTCGCGATCGAGGATGTAGCGGATGTGGTGCGATCCGGCGGTGGTGGCGACGTCGCGCTCGCCCCAGCCGCGCGTCGGGCGCAGGCGGACGCGGATGCGGGGGCTGCCTGCGACCGGCCGCACGATGCGGACGAAGGCGACGGGGCGGTAGACGCGTTCGTTGCGGGAGAAGCGCGGGCAGAAATCGGTGATTTCGATGGCGTTGCCGCTGGCGTCCTCCAGCCGGGTGATGAGGATCGGCGTGTTGCGCAGATAATGCTGCTCAGTCTTGATGCAGCCGTCGAGGTCGATCGCCCACAGCCCGCTCGCCTGTTCTACTTCGGGCTCCGTACCGGAGAGCAGCGAGGAGAAGATAGGCTCGCCATCGACGCGCGGCAGGCAGGCCCAGACGAAGCGGCCGGAACGGTCGATCAGCGCGGAGACCTGGCAGTTGCCGATCGGCCAGAGGTCGAGGTTGGTCGTCATGCCGGGTCTTCCCCTTCCCTCAGGCCCGCCAGATGGCCGAGCCAGCGATGCACAGCCGCCACGTCGGGCAGCCCATAGCGTGCCGCCGTCTCGCGGGCGGCGCCGACCAATATGCCCATGCCACCCAGCCGCTCGGCGGCGGCGAAGCCGGCCTCGTCGGTCAGGTCGTCACCGACGAACAGCGGCGGCGTGCCCGCCATCGGCGGTTCGGACAGAAAGCGGCGGACCGCGTCGCCCTTGTCGGCGCCGTGGGTGCGCAGCTCGCACACCATCTTGCCGAGTTGCAGCGTGAAACCATAGCGCTGGGCGAGTGCATCGGCGAGTGCATCGCAAGCCGGCCCGGCCTCGGGCGCCAGCCGGTAATGGAGCGCCGCGCCGAATGGCTTCTCCTCCACCACCACGCCCGGCCAGGCCTCCGCGAAGCTGCGGAGAGCGGCGACTGCCTCGTCCAGCCCCGTGGGGCGCAGCGGCGCTTCGTGCCGTCCGTCGGTCCAGCGCAGCTCGAGCCCGTGGCTACCGGCGATGGCGAAAGGGGGCACGCTGTCATGGGCGTGCAGATAGGCGCAGATCTCGGCGGCAGGACGGCCGCTCACCACCGCGAGCCTCCCCTCGAGCCGCCGCGCCAGCGCCGCCATCAGTCGGCGAACCTCGGCGTCGACCTCGATCGCATCGTGGCGATCGGCGATGTCGACCAGTGTGCCGTCGAAATCGAGGAACAGACTGATTGGGCCGCCCGTCATCTCGTCGGTTATGGTGGGGGGAGCGGGGAGGGGGGCTGGCATCGGTTCCGATCGTTGAGGGCGCCCTTGTGCAAACGTCGCGCGCCCGGTTCGTTCCGCGCGCTGACGCATTTTTCCGTGGTCGCGCCGCACCCGGCCCGCGCGATCCGCTTTCCGATCCCCGACAAAGCCCCTAGGGTCATGCGTCTGTAGGGCAAATCGGGGGTATCAGGGTGGCGACGGACACGGTCGAGCTGGAAGAAGGATCGGCGATCGGTGCGGCGCGCGCGCGGTTGGTGATCGCGGCTTCGTCGCTCGGCACCATCTTCGAATGGTATGATTTCTTCATCTACGGCACGCTGGCGCCGATCATCGGCCGCCTGTTCTTCCCGTCGGGCAACGAGACTGCGCAGTTCCTGGCGGCGCTCGCCTCGTTCGGCGTCGGCTTCGGGGTCAGGCCGTTCGGCGCGATCGTGTTCGGTTATCTGGGCGACAAGCTCGGCCGCAAATACACCTTCCTCGCCACCGTCGCACTGATGGGGGTCGCCACCGCCGGCGTCGGGCTGGTGCCGACCTATGCCCAGATCGGCATCGCCGCACCCGCCATCCTGATCTCGCTGCGCGTGCTGCAGGGCCTCGCGCTCGGCGGCGAATATGGCGGTGCCACCACCTATGTGGCCGAACATGCGCCGCGCAACAAACGCGGCTTCTACACCAGCTTCGTTCAGGCAAGCGTGATCGGCGGCTTCCTGCTCAGCCTGATCGTGGTGCTGACCTCGCAGGCGACCGTCGCGCCGGCGGTGTGGGACTCCTGGGGCTGGCGCATTCCGTTCCTGTTCTCGCTGGTGCTGCTGGTCATCTCGCTATGGATGCGCCTCAAGCTGCATGAGAGCCCGATCTTCAAGGCGATGAAGGCGGCGGGGCGCGTTTCGGGCAATCCGCTGGCCGAGGCCTTCTCCAGCGCTGCCAACGTCAAGCTTATCGTCGTCGCGATGCTGGGTATCGCCGCGGGGCTGACCGTGATCTGGTACACTGCGCAGTTCGGCGCGCTCTATTTCCTGCAGAACGCGCAGCGGCTCGACGACACCTGGACACGCGTGCTGATCGGCATCGGCGCGCTGATCAGCCTCGGCTGGTTCATCCTGTTCGGCACGCTCAGCGACCGGATCGGACGCAAGCCGTCGATCGTGCTCGGCTATGCGCTGACGCTGATCCTGCTCTTCCCGCTCTTCCATCTGATGGCGGCAGCGGCCAATCCCGGGATGGCGGAGGCCGCGCGTCGCGCCCCGGTGATCGTCTCCGGGCCCAACTGCCACTATAATCCCTTCGCGACCGGCAAGCAGCGCACGCCCTGCGCGCAGGTTCTCGAGCATCTCACCAGCAAGGGCGTGATCTACCGCAAGATGCACACGCCGGGGCTGGCGGTAATCATCGGCAACCGCCCCGTCATCGATCATTCGCCCGCCGGGATCGACAAGGCGCTCGACGCCGCCGGCTGGTCGGTCGCCAAGGTGAAGCCGACGATGGGCGGCGCGGTGGTGATCGTGCTGACGGTGGTGATGCTCGGCATGCTGTCGGGCATGACCTACGGCCCGGTGGCGGCTTTGCTGGCCGAGCTGTTTCCGGCGCGCGTCCGCTATTCGTCGATGTCGATCCCCTATCATATCGGCACCGGCTATTTCGGCGGATTCCTGCCGTTCATCAGCCAGTATATCGTCGCGCGCACCGGCAACCCCTTCTCCGGCCTGTGGTACACCTTCGCGGTGGTGGCGATGGCGCTGGTGGTGACGATCTTCTGGGTGCCGGAAACGGTGGGGGCCGATCTCGACTAGCCGGCCCGCGCCCGCTATCGGCCCGTCGGTGTCCGATTCCCCGCCCCCCCTTCGCCTGACCCTCGATGGAGATGCGCTCGCCGCCAACTGGCGTTGGCTGCGCGCGCAGGGTGGTGCGGCGGCGTGCGGGGCGGCGATCAAGGCCGACGGCTATGGCCTCGGCGCACGCGAGGCGATGGCGCGGCTGGCCCGCGCGGGCTGCCGCGACTTCTTCGTGTCGAGTTGGGCGGAGGCGGCGGCGCTGGGGCCCGTCCCCGAAGGTGGCGCGCTGGTCGTGCTGCATGGCGTGCGCGAGGCGGACATGCCGGCGGCGCTCGCCGGACGCGCCCGGCCCGTGCTCAATTCGGCCGAGCAGGTGGCGCGGTGGAAGGCGGCGGGCGGAGGCGCCTGCGATGTGATGATCGACACCGGCATGAACCGCCTTGGCCTGCGCGGGCAAGAAACGGCGCTGCTAGACGGGCTCGCGATCGACACGCTGCACAGCCATCTCGCCTGCGCCGACGAGCCCGGGCACCCGCTCAACGTGACTCAGCGCGCCCGCTTCGTCGAGGTCGCCGCCCACGTGCCGGCGCGGCGCACCAGCCTCGCCAATTCGGCCGGTATCTGCATGGGGCCGGACTATGGCTTCGACCTCACGCGACCCGGCATGGCTCTCTATGGCGGCATCCCGCGCGGCGAGGCGGCGGGGCATATCCGGCCCGTCGCTCTGGTCGAGGCCGAACTGATCCAGCTCCGCGACGTGCCCGCCGGCGAGACCGTCGGCTATGGCGCGACCTGGACGGCGCCGCGGCCGAGCCGCATCGCGATCCTCAACATCGGCTATGCCGACGGCTATCTGCGCGCTTTCTCGGGCGTCGGCCGGGTGCGGGCGGGGGAGGCCTGGCTGCCCGTGGTCGGGCGCGTCTCGATGGACCTGATCGCAGTCGATGCCACCGGCGTGGATCTCGCCGAGGGCGACTGGTTGGCGCTCGATCCCGATCTTGCCGAAGCCTCCCGCCGATCGGGCCTGTCGCAATATGAGTTGCTGACTGCCCTCGGCCACCGCTATCAGCGCCGGTGGACATGAAGAACGGCCCTCTCGCTTCCCTGCTGCTCGCCTTTGCCGCCGTTGGCCGCCTGTTGATCGGGCTGCTGGCGATGGTGGGGCGCGTCACCACTTTCACCTTCACAATCCTGGCGCGGGGCGTGAGGCCGCCTTACTATCCGGCGCGCTTCGTGGCGCAGATCATGGAGATCGGTTGGTATTCTCTGCCCGTGGTCGGCCTGACCGCGATCTTCACCGGCTCGGCGCTCGCGCAGCAGATCTACACCGGCGGTTCGCGTTTCAACGCATCGTCGACCGTGCCCGCGATCGTCGTGTTCGGCATGGTGCGCGAGCTCGGACCCGTGCTGGTGGGGCTGATGGTCGCCGGCCGCGTCGCCTCGGCGATGGCGGCGGAGCTCGGCACGATGCGCGTCACCGAGCAGCTCGACGCGCTCGCGACGCTGCGTACCGATCACTTCCGCTACCTGATCGCGCCGCGCCTGTTCGCGGCGGTGGTAGCGATGCCCGTGCTGGTGCTGATCGCCAATTCGATCGGCATCATGGGCGGCTATCTGCTGTCGATCTACAAGCTCGGCTTCAACCCCGCCTCCTATCTCGCCACCACGCGCCAGTATCTGGAGTGGGACGATATCCGTATGGCGGTGGTGAAGGCCGCCGTGTTCGGCGCGATCATCGCAATCATGGGCTGCTACAACGGGTGTCGCACGGCGGGCGGCGCGGCCGGCGTCGGCAAGGCCACCACCGACGCGGTGGTGTCGTCGTTCGTGCTGATCCTGTTCTCCGATCTCGTCATCACCATCGTGGCGTTCGGCTGATGGCTACTTCGTTTCAACCCAAGATCAAGCTCACCGATGTGGTGAAGCGCTTCGACGAGAAGACCGTGCTCGACGGGGTCAACCTGTCGGTCGAGCATGGCGAGTCGGTGGCGATCATCGGCGGATCGGGCACGGGCAAGTCGGTGACGCTCAAGTGCATTCTCGGCCTGCTCACACCAGAGAGCGGATCGGTGACCGTCGACGGTGTCGAAGTGGTGGGCGCCCGCGCGCGTGACATGGAGCGCGTCCGCGCCAAGTTCGGGATGCTCTTCCAGGGCGGCGCGCTGTTCGATTCGATGCCGGTGTGGCGCAACATCACCTTCGGCCTCACGCAGGGCCGGATCCGCGAGCCCAACCGCATGCGCCGCATCGCCGAGGAGAATCTCGAGCGCGTCGGCCTCGGCCGCGACATCCTCAACCTGCGGCCCAACGAGCTGTCGGGCGGCATGCAGAAGCGCGTGGCGCTCGCCCGCGCGATCGCGCCGCGCCCCGAGATCATCTTCTTCGACGAGCCAACCACCGGGCTCGATCCGATCCGCGCCGACGTGATCAACGATCTGATCACCTCGCTGGTCGAGGATCTGGGCGTGACCGCGCTCACTATCACCCACGACATGAGCTCGGCGCGCAAGATCGCGCATCGGGTGGCGATGCTCTACGATGGCCGGATCATCTGGCAGGGCCCGCGCGACCGGCTCTACGACAGCGGCAACCCCTATGTGGACCAGTTCGTCCAGGGCCGCGCCGATGGCCCGATCCGCTGACGCCCTGCTCTTCGCGGGCATCCACCACGTCGCGATCATTGCGTCGGACTATGCGCGATCGAAGGCGTTCTACACCGAGGTGCTGGGGCTTCCGGTGATCGCCGAGACGCTGCGCGCGGAGCGCCAGTCGTGGAAGCTGGACCTCGCGCTGGGCGACGCGCAGATCGAACTTTTCTCCTTCCCGAACCCGCCAGAGCGCGTCTCGCGGCCGGAAGCGTGTGGCCTGCGCCATCTCGCGCTGGCGGTGGAGGATCTGGATCGGGCGGTGGCGCATCTGGAGGGCCATGGCGTCGATGCAGAGCCCATCCGCATCGATGAGCTGACCGGCCGCCGCTTTACCTTCTTCAGCGACCCCGACGGATTGCCGCTGGAACTCTACGAGCGCTGAGTGGTCAGTGCGCCGTTGCGGGCATATCTCCGCGTCAGCGAGCGGGTAGTGTGATTTCCAGCGTGCCGTAGCCAATGCCCGCCGCAGCCAATGTGTAGGTTGCTGGGGGCAATACGGTGGTCAGTCGAACTTCATTGTTGAAGCCCGCGGGCGCTTGACCAATCGTGAATCGATCCAGCCTCGCGCATTGTCGTTCGGGAGAAACCTTCATGCGCCAGAGCACTCGTCCAAAGGACGAGGCTGGACCCGCGCGAAGTTCGATATCGTGAACGCACGGGAAATCGCTGCTCCGCAGTCCGATCCACCCGCGTTTGAAAATCTCGACTTCAGGTTTTTCGTCAACTTCCTTCACGCTCATTCCGAGCGGTGTCGGCATGCAGCCCGTGGCAAGCAGGAAAACGGCGAAGGCGGCGCGCATTCTCACAGCGTAACGATCGGCGCGTCCCCTCGCTACCTGTCATATGAAGCGCTCAGTCGGCGCGCGAGTTCATCAAACTCTCGCGCGCCGACCGATTGTCAGATCACCGCTCCACGCACATCGCGATGCCCATGCCGCCGCCGATGCAGAGCGTGGCGAGGCCCTTCTTGGCGTCGCGCTTCTCCATTTCGTAGATGAGCGTGGTGAGGATGCGCGCGCCCGACGCACCGATCGGATGGCCGATCGCAATCGCGCCGCCGTTCACATTCACCTTCTCCGCCGGTAGGCCAAGCTCCTGGCAGACCGACAGCGCCTGCGACGCGAACGCCTCGTTGGCCTCGATCAGGTCGAGATCGTCGACGGTCCAGCCGGCCTTCTCCAGCGCCTTCCTCACGGTCGGCACCGGGCCGATGCCCATATAGGCCGGATCGACGCCCACCGATGCCCAGCTCACCACGCGCGCCAGCACCTTCGATCCGCGCTTGGCCGCTTCCTCGGCCGACATCAACACCAGCGCCGCGGCGCCGTCGTTGAGGCCCGATGCGTTCGCCGCCGTCACCGTGCCGTCCTTCTTGAAGGCGGGCTTGAGCTTCTCCATCGCCTCGATGGTGGCGCCATCGCGGATATATTCGTCATGCTCGACGACCGTGTCGCCCTTGCGGCCCTTGATCGTGACCGGCGCGATCTCGTCCTTGAAGCGGCCCGAGGCGCGCGCCTTCTCCGCCTTGTTCTGCGACGCAACCGAGAAGCCGTCCTGGGTGGCGCGGCTGATCTGGTACTTCTCGGCCAGATTCTCGGCGGTGATGCCCATGTGATAGCTGTTGAAGGCATCCCACAGGCCATCGACGATCATCGTGTCGACGAGGCTGAGATTGCCCATCTTGGTGCCGCCGCGCAGATTCTGCGCGTGGGGGGCCATCGACATGCTCTCCTGCCCGCCGGCGATCATGATCGTGGCGTCGCCGTTCGCAATCGCCTGGCTGGCGAGCACGACGGCGCGCAGGCCCGATCCACACACCTGATTGACGCCCCAGGCGGGTACTTCCTTGGGAATGCCGGCGGCCATCGCAGCCTGACGGGCGGGATTCTGCCCCTGCGCGGCGGTGAGCACCTGGCCGAGGATGACTTCGGACACGTCCTCGCCGGTGACGCCGGCCTGCGCCATTGCGGCCTCGATCGCGATGCCGCCAAGCTCGTGCGCCGGGGTCGCGCCGAACGCGCCGAGGAAGCTGCCGACGGGCGTGCGCTTCGCCGCGGTGATGACGACGTCGGTCATGAATCAAGACTCCTGCTGGATGGTCAAAGGGTTCTTATCAGTCATCATGGGGACGAGTCAGCCATTGTGCGAGCGGTTCCCACAAAGTGGCGCGGGCCCGCCCGCCGACGATCATGCCGACATGTCCTTGCGCCAATGTGACGCGGCGACCGACGCCGGTGGCGCTGGCCGCAGGCACGATGCGATCGGTCGTGGAAACGATGTCGAGCACGGGGCAGGCGAGCTTGGCGGGATCGACCCTCTGGCCCGCAACGCTCCAGAGCCCGGCGCCGGTCGCGTCCTGATCGAACATCGTCTCGGCCAGCTCCTGACCGGCGGCAGGGGTGAGGGGCGCGCCATCGTTGGCCCAGTCCTCCAGCGCCACGAAGCGGCGGACGGCGTCCTCGTCGCGCACGGCGCGGCCGAAGGCGACGAACTTCTCGACGGTGCGCCGGGGATCGAGCCGCCAGAAGGCGCTCTGCAACACCTCGACCGGCAGCAGACCCATCGCCTCGGCGGTGGGCTGCACCTGCTGCCACAGCTCGACCAGCCCGCGCCGCGCCTCGTCGGGGAAGCCCGTGAAGCGCCACGGCGCTGCGATCAGCGTGAGTGAGGCGGGCGGACGGATCGCGGCGGCGGCGAGCGCCATCGTGCCGCCCAGGCAATAGCCGGCCAGCGCGGCATCGCGCCCTGCGGCCTCCATCAGCGGCAGCAGCAGCGTCTCGACATGGCCGGCGATGGTGAGGCCCTTCTCGTCGGGCGAGGGCGTGCCCCAGTCGACCAGCAGCGGCCGCACCCCCTGCGTCGCCAGCCAGCGCAGCAGCGACGCTTCGGGCAGCAGATCGAGCACGTCGGGCGGATTGATCAACGAGGGCACCACCACCACCGGCCGGCCGCTGCAGCCATAATCGCGCAGCATCGCACGGCCTGCCGCAGCAATTGCCGGCATCGGATCGGGCCGTGGCGCGCGCGGTGCGGCCTGATAGGCCTTGAGACCATCGAGCGCGGCCACCATCCGATCGGGCTCGGAAGCGGTTTCGCTGCGCAGCATCGCAAGAAACAGGGGCAAGGGCCTCGGCCTGTGTTGCGATGCGGAATGCTTTGATGTTAGCCTGTCATCGCCCGGCGGCGTGTCGGGGGGAGAAGGACGAGTCATGGCGAAGTCAGCTTCCGGGTCCGATACGGTCATCATCAAGAAATACGCTAATCGCCGCCTCTACAACACCGAGACGTCGAGCTACATCACTCTCGACCATCTCGCCGCGATGACGCGCGAGGGGCGAGACTTCAAGGTGCTCGACGCGCGCAGCGACGACGATATCACGCACAGCGTCCTCACCCAGATCATCATGGATGAGGAAACGCGCGGGCAGACGATGCTGCCGGTCAGTTTCCTGCGCCAGCTGATCGGGCTCTACGGCGATTCGATGCAGTCGATGGTGCCGCAATATCTCGAAGCCTCGATGGAGGCATTCCGCCGCAACCAGGCGCAGTTCCGCTCCGCGATGGAGGGTGCCTTCTCGGGCGGCCCCTTCGCCGAGATCGCCAAGCGCAACATGGCGATGTTCGAGGCCGCCGCCACCGCCTTCAAGCCAGGCAGCGCCCCGGCCGCCGACACCGCCGAGACGCCCGCGCCCAAGAATGGCGACGAGATCGCCGCGCTCAAGGCGCAGCTCGCCACCCTGCAGGACAAGATCGACAAGATGGGCAAGTAAGGCGGGAGCGGAGCGGCTTCACGCCGTCTCCGCCCGCCGTCTCCGCCCGCCGTCTCGGCGTCCGCCCTATTGCGGCGCCTTCGGCGTGCTGTCGCTCACCGTCGCGTTGGGATCGGGCTTCACGAACCGGAGCGTCATGCGGTCGCTCTCGCCGATCGCGGCATATTTCGCGCGATCCTGATCACCGAGATCGTAGGTCGGTGGCAGTGTCCACACGCCCTTGGGATGATCATGATCGTCCTTGGGATTGGCGTTGATCTCGCTCGCGCCCGCGAACTGGAGGCCCGCCGCCATCGCCAGCCGGATCACGGTGGAGCGCTTCACATAGCCGGTGGTCTTTTCGCGCGCCGAGTCCATCGTCTCGGGCAGGCGGTGCTCGACGATGCCGAGCACGCCACCGGGCTTCAGCGCGCGAAACCAGTCGGCGAACGCCTGCGGGGCATTGCCGTCGCCGGGCTGCTCGGACGAGCCTAGCAGGTTGTGGATGTTGCGGAAGGTGAGGATCAGGTCGGCGGTGCCGGGTGCGACGAGATCGGTGGGCTGGCCGGCGGCGAAGGCCACCACCTGCGTCTTGCCCAGCCGATCGGGGCTGGCGGTAACGAGCGCTTGGAACTGATCGGTCGCCTTGCCGGGCGGGACGGCGGCGACATAGTGGCCCTGAGCGGCGAGATAGGGGGCGAGGATTTCGCTGTACCAGCCGCCGCCGGGCATGATCTCGACCACCGTCATGTCGGGTTTGAGCCCGAAGAAGCTGAGCGTCTGGGCGGGATGACGATATGTGTCGCGCGCACGGTTCTCGGCCTTGCGGGCAGGATCGGCGACGGCCTTGGCAATGTCGGGCGCGGTGGCGTCGTGGGGAGCGGCCGCCGCGTGTGGTGCGGCCTTGCGCGGAGTGGCGGCGTGGGGCTTGGATACCGCCCCCGCGGCGATGGGAAGGGCGAGAATGGAAATTCCCAGAAGGATGTAGCGCACGGACGGCATCTCCCCTTGTCGTTGGGCACAATGCTGGCGCGCCACCGGGCGCTTGGCAAGCGGCTTCCTACTGGTCGAAGTGGCGCAGGACGGCGTTGATCTTGTAGGGGGAGGCGGGATCGTCCTGCGCGACTGCACGGGCCGCCGTCCGCGTTGAGATGGCCTGTCGCAGACCGCTCAAACCGATGCGGCCCATTTCCGAATGTAGTTGCATGTTCGTTGCCAGCGCTACCAGCGCCGTGATCGTCCACCACCACATCGTCTCGCGGGTGAGCCACGCGATGGCGTACAGGAATGCGGCTAGGTCGGTATCGACATAAGTGGCCGCCACGGCGATGAGGTGCCGCCATCCTTCCGCCCACAGGAGCGCGAGAGCGGCGCCCCCGGTATAGGAGTGCGCGCGCCGATAATGGCCTGCATGGCGCAGCGCGAGCAGCGGCGGCAGCACCAGCAGCAGGTGGATCGCCCGATAGCCGATATTCTGCGCGGTGAAGAACAGGCTCGGCAGCAGCAGCGCGCCGACCAACAGGAAGGCTTGCTCCTGCCGGCTGAGGCGCTCGATGTCCTCGCGGAGGAGCTGGCTTCGACCCCATATAATACCGCCACCGATCGCGGCGGCCATCATGGCGAGGTGCAGCACCGTCCGCACGCCGGCGGGCCAGCCGAACAGATCAGACAGTCCGCCAGGCAACTGGATCGAGCCAAACATGTCGTCGATATACGGGCCGGTGGGGATGAGGCGGAGTGCGCGGGCCAGATCATGGCCGTCGACCACCAGGAACAGACCAACGATCGTCAGGGATCCCGCGGCGACAGTGAAGAAGTGGCCCGGCCGCTCGCGGGTAGCGACAATCATGAGCGGCATGGGGTAATATTTGAGCAATCCCGCGAGCAGCGTGGCGGTGTAGCCCAGCAGCCGCCATCCGGCCGAACGTTGGATCAGCGTCGCCGCGGTCGCCACGAGGACGAAGATGACCAGATCATTGTTGGCCCGCTCCACGGCGAAGACGGCCGCTGTGGAAACGGCGCCGAGGACGATCAGCATCGTGTCCCGCCAACCGCGACCGACAGGAAGTAACAACAGGGAGGACAGGAACGCAATGTCGACCGAGAGGCCGATCGGTCGCAGCCATGTTCCTGCACCGGGGACACGCGCCAGCACCAGCCAGAGTGGCGAATAGTCATAGACGCGCCTCAGCACGTCGCAGGGGTTGGCGGCATAGACGTCGACGCCGCGCTGCATGCAGCGCACAGCGGAAAGCACCGTGTCCGTGTCGACGAAGGGGAAGGTAAAGGGCAAGACGCCCCACGCCCGGATGATCCGCTCATAGATCACATGCTCGCCGGCGCAGTAGAGGCCGATCATGAAGGTGAAGAAGATCGCCCCGCAGACGAAGGGAATCGGCCGCCGGAGCCTGATGCTTCGAATTTCGGCCGTGAAAGCAGCGTGATCCATCGCCTCCGTCGATCCCTGTCCTCGATTCAGTGTGCGACCCCAGGCTTCGACTGAGCGGCGGCGTACCCGGATGTCTGGCTCTGACGATGCGGTGCGGTCGAGCCCGCGTCCATCTATCTGCGCCCGCCTTATGAAAAAATTAAGCGTACCGGGCGTCTAAGGGGCAGATTGATAATGCCATCCGGAGCGTGAGATGATCGGTGGGCGTAAGGTGGCGGTCGTGCTTCCGGCCTATAATGCCGCCCGGACATTGCGACAGACCTATGCGGAGATCCCGCACGATATTGTCGACGACATCATCCTCACCGACGATGCCAGCCGTGACGACACGATCGCCGTCGCGCGCGAGCTCGGAATCCACACGCTCGTCCATCCGAAGAATCGCGGTTACGGGGGAAACCAGAAGTCCTGCTATCAGGCGGCTCTGGCGCGCGGCGCCGAGATTGTGGTGATGCTGCACCCCGACTACCAATACACACCGCGCCTGGTGACGGCGATGGCGAGCATGATCGCGTCGGACCAGTATGACGTCGTGCTGGCCTCGCGGATCCTCGGCGGCGGCGCGCTGAAGGGCGGGATGCCGCTCTACAAATATGTGTTCAACCGCCTGCTTACGCTCGTCCAGAATATTTTGATGAGCCACAAGCTGTCGGAATATCACACCGGCTATCGCGCCTGGAGCCGCAAGGTTCTCGAGGATCTGCCGCTGGGCGCCTGCTCGGACGACTTTGTGTTCGACAATCAGATGCTGGCGCAAACCACCTGGTACGGGCATCGCATCGGTGAGATTTCCTGCCCGACGAAATATTTTCCGGAGGCGTCGAGCATCAATTTCCGCCGCAGCGTGACCTATGGCCTCGGCGTGCTGCGGGCGGCGATGGACTATCGGCTTGCGCGCTGGGGCGTGAAGCAGTGTGCGCTGTTCCAGGCGGGGGATGAAGCCCGGCTCGCTAACACGCCCGCCGTCGCGAGGCTCGCTGCGGCCCAGGCATGAAGCTTTCCAGGCGCCTTCTCGCCGGGCCAGCGCTGGTCGCGGCGTTGTGGGCGTGCATGGGCGTCTCCCGGGAGTACCGCCTTTCCCACGCCGGTATCGAGCATATCGTGGTGGCGGCGCAGGCCAGCGGCCCGAGGGGTATCCTTGCCTTTGCGGCTGTCCAGATCGGTGTGGCGGCGCTGGGCATCCTGCCGGCTTCTCTGCTCGCCGCAGGAGCAGGCCTCGCTTATGGCTTCTGGCTCGGCGCGCTCGTCTCGATTTTCAGCACGATGCTGGGCGGCTGGATCGCGTTCGTCATGGGGCGTTCGGTGCTGCGTCCATGGATCGAGCGCTTCGTCCGTCATGGTGCCACACAGCGCTTCGACGAGGCCGTCGCGCGCGGCGGCTGGAAATTCGTATGCCTGATGCGGGTTTCGCCGATCATGCCCTTCGCCGCGACAAGCTATGGCCTCGGGCTCACCAGAGTCAGCCATCGGGCTTTCTTGCTGGGAACGCTGGCGTCCTTGCCCGCACTCTTGGGCTATGTTGCCATCGGCGCCTTCACCAAAGCGGGCCTGGCGCTTGGCCATGAGCAGATGAGATTGCTACATGGCGTCCTGCTTGGCATGGGCGCGATCGCAACACTGCTGATCGGCATGCGCATCCAACAGATGATGCGTACCAGCCTCGCCGAAACCCCAGACACGGATTTCGCGACCCAATCCTGATTACTGGTCGTATCGCCGAAGGACTGCGTTGATCTCATAGGGAGACGCGGGGTCGGCGACGCACGAGCCCGGCCTGCGATATACGCAGGTTCGATCTTCTCCTGTCCCATCGCAGTCGAGCAGGCGGAAATTTGCCGGGAGAGTGTGCAGATGGGGAGCGGACATGATCACGGTATTGAAGGTCGGCATCCGCTCTGCGAATGCTCGGTCAACGGATGAGGCTGACCCCCAGAAAAATTGGATCGGCACCGCTCGGTGCAAATAGGTATAGCCGCCCGACAGCCTGAAACGAAACATGGCGAGGCCGCATAGCGCCGGATCTGTCCGCAAGCGGTGGTAGAGATGGATGTCGGGCCCATATCGGGTCCAGTCTCCCCGAAGTTCTGCGGCGCCCGCGAGCGACACGGAGGCGAGGAGCCACCCCGTCAGCAGGACCGCCAGCCCGCGCTTCGCCGCATCAGCGCTCCGCGTCCGCTTCACCCAGTCGATCAGTTCTCCCGAGCCCATCGCCGCGAGCAGAATGAGCAGCGTCGAGCTGAGCAGGATGAAGCGATATTCCTTGTGCGCGATCGCCATATGGAAGCCCAGATTGGCAAGCGCCGTCCAAGCAAGCGCGGGGTAGCGCCGTACGCCTAGACAGGCGAGCGCGAGGATCGGTGCGATCCAGATCTGCCAGTAGACTGTCCACTCGCGCAGATATTCGAACGTGCTGCTCTCCCCATATCGGGCAGACCGATTGTCGACGAAATTGAGGCGAATATTGGTTGTGAGCCACGAAAAGGGCGTCTGCCCCATGACCCAGTCGCACAGCGCGGCAGAAATGAGCGCTGCGATGCCCCCAAACAGAATCGGAAGCCAGCATTCCTTCCACCGCGGACCACAGGTACACAGGCCGAGCACGGCGATCGCCGGCAAATATTGGAAGCGGGCGACTCCAGCCACCGCCAGAAACGCGCCGGCTGTCGCCAAGCGACGCGGTGTCCAGCCTTGCCGATCGGTGAGCAGCAGGGCTGCGGGAAGAAGCAAGGCAACCGCGATGGCTTCGCTGAGTATATGGGGTGCAAAGTAGATGAATTCCCACCAGGCGGCCCCAACAAGCCCGCCGACCAGCGCATGGAGAGGGGAGAGGCGTTCCCCCAATCTCCATCCCGTCACCACCGTCACCAACGACAGCATCGTCGTCGCCAATTTTGGAAGCAGCAGGTAAAGCGCGGTGTTTGGCGCAATCCAGGCGCCCAGCTTCATCAGCCCCGCAATGCCCAGCGGAATGAACCAACTGCGCATTCCGTAACGCCATTCCCATGTCACGATGCCCTGCCCGAACACAAGGCGGTGGGCAGGCTCCAGATACTGGAAGATCTCGTCGGGATGATGGACAGAGGGAACGGCCAGCGCGACGAGGCGCAGCGCTAAGCCCAGTGTCAGGGCGAAGGGCAGCGTGACCCTCCAGCTCCAACGCAGTTCGACGATTGGGGAAGGAGCCTTTGTCGCCTCTCCGGCGACCGTCAAAGGCACGCCTCCAGGAACGGCTGGTCGAAGCCGTACTGCTTGGCCTTGTCGAGCGTGTAAGGGCGCAGGCCCATCGAGCGATATTCGCCCATGATCTTGCCGTCGGCGCTCTCGTCGAGATATTCGAACTTGAACAGTTCCTGCGTGACGATCACGGGGCCTTCCATGCCGATCACTTCGGTGATGTTGGTCACGCGGCGCGAACCGTCGCGCAGGCGCTTCACCTGGATGATGAGATCGACCGAGTCGGCGATCTGGCGGCTGATCGCCTCCTTGGGCACCTTGATGTCGGACATCATCACCATGTTCTCCATACGCGCCAGTGCTTCGCGTGGCGAATTGGAGTGGAGCGTACACATCGATCCGTCGTGGCCGGTGTTCATGGCGCTGAGCATGTCGAAACATTCAGCGCCACGGATTTCGCCCAGGATGATGCGATCCGGGCGCATACGCAGCGCGTTCTTGACGAGATCGCGGATCGAGATTTCGCCCTGACCCTCCAGGTTCGGCGGGCGGGTTTCGAGCGGCAGCCAGTGCGGTTGCTGCAAGCGAAGTTCGGCGGCGTCCTCGATGGTCAGCACGCGCTCGCCCGGGTCGATCATCTTCGACAGAGCGTTGAGCATCGTGGTCTTGCCCGAGCCGGTACCGCCGGAAATTACAATGTTGAAGCGGCTGGCGCCGGCGATCTTGAGCGCGGTCGCCATCTTGGTCGACATCGACCCGAAGCCCGCCATCATGTCGAGCGTGATCGGCTTGGCCGAGAATTTACGGATCGAGATGGCGGTGCCGCGCAGCGAGAGCGGCGGCACGATGACGTTGACGCGGCTGCCGTCGGGCAGGCGGGCGTCAGCCAGCGGCGTGGTCTGGTCGACGCGGCGGCCGACCTTGTTGACGATGCGCTGGGCGATCTGGAACAGGTGCTGCTCGTCGCGGAACTGGATCGGCGCGATCTGCAGCTTGCCCTTCTTTTCGATGAAGGTCTGCTCCGGCCCGTTGACCATGATGTCGCTAACGTCCGGATCGGCCAGCAGCTCCTCGAGCGGGCCGTAGCCGAGCAGCTCGTCGACCAGCACTTTCTCCAGCGCGAACTGCTCGCGGCGGTTGAGGTTGATCTTCAGCTCGGCCAGCACCTCGCCGATGATCGGGCGGAATTCCTCGGCCAGCTCGTCCTTGGTGAGCGTCGCGGCGGCTTCGGGATCGACGCGCTCGAGCAGGCGGGGAAGCACCTGCTCCTTGATCTTGTGGACCGAGGCATCGAAGCCTTCGGCCTTATGGGAGGCGGCATCGCCCGATCCGGCCTGCCGGTGGGCAAGCCGCGCCATCGCGTCGCCGACAAGGGTCGGGGTTTCGGTTTCGGCGGCCGCGTGTGCCGGTTCGCTCGGCGGAAGCGCCGCCGCGGCGCCCTTGTCGGGGCCATGCATGGGGCGCGCCACGCCGAATGCGGGCCGAGGCCCGGAGCCACCAACACCATTCCGTTTCCCGAATGCATTCATTTTGATGGCCGTTCTTCTGAGGTCGTCCGATGACAGAGCCTAGGCGGCAAGCTTTGAAAATTGCTTAACCACGCGTTGGGGCTGGAGCTGGCGGGGCAAGCCGAACAAAACGCGGGTCCGTGCGGAACAGCTGCGCAATGATGCGGGCGAGAGCGAGAAAATGCTGTCCGCGCGGCGTGAGGCGGATCGCCCTGCCCTGCACGGTGACATTGCCGGATTGAACCTGCTCACCCACGCG
>DATGEV010000338.1:0-5804 GCA_035309885.1 Sphingomonas sp. | reverse complement strand
CCAACGCGAAACCAAGATCGGTCGCGGTCGGATCGCGGGTGAGGCGCGCGGCCTCGATCAGCGCGGCGAGCCCGATGTTGCGCCGTGCCGCCATCACCTTCAACCCCTGCGTCACGAAGGCGCGGTTGAGCCCCTTGAGCTGGGCCACGTCGGCCACCGTCCCCAGCGCGACGATGTCGAGCAGATCGAGCAGGCGCGGTTCGGCACGGCTGGCGAACCAGCCGCGCGCGCGCAGCGTGCGGATCAGTGCTGCCCCCAGAAGGAACGCCACGCCAACCGCGGCGAGATGGCCGTGGGCCGCGCCCTCGCCCTCGTCCAGCCGGTTGGGATTGACGATCGCATGAGCGACCGGGAGCGACGTCGCGCATTTGTGGTGATCGACGACGATCACGTCGAGGCCGGCCGCCTTGGCCGCGTCGAGTGCCTCAAAGGCGAGCGCGCCGCAATCGACGGTGACGACCAGGCTTGCCCCCTGCTCGGCCAACCGCACCAGCGCGTCTGCCGACGGGCCATAGCCCTCGAGCAGCCGGTCCGGAATATAGGCCCCCGCCGGCAGCCCGAGATCCCGGAGCAGGCGGATCAGCAGTGCTGCCGAGGTCGCGCCATCGACGTCATAGTCGCCGAAGATCGTCACCGGCTCGGCCCGCTCGACGGCATCGGCGATCCGTTCGGCGGCGCGGTCCATGTCACGGAAGATCGACGGATCCGGCATGAAACCCCGGATCGTCGGCTGGCGATGGCTCTCCAGCGCATCGCGCGGGCAGCCACGGGCCATCAGCAACTGGTCCACCAGGGCATCGGGGTGAAAGCCGGAGTCGGACTCGTCGGAAGCAAGGCCCCGCCAGCGCCACGGCTGACCGAGGATCGAATGGGTCACTCCGCAGGGGGCGCTGGCGCTCATGCCCCAAGCGGGTAGCCGATCGGCTCCCGCTTGGGAACGCGCATCAGGCTTCGACGGCGCGCAGCACGACATGGCCGACGCGCGGCAACAGCCCGCGCAGCAGCGGCCCCGTCATCAGCGTCGTCACCACCGCCATCACCACCAGCATGGTGAACATCGATTGCGGCAGGAAGCCGAGGTCATAGCCGATGTTGAGTACGATCAGCTCCATCAGCGCGCGCGTGTTCATCAGCGAGGCGAGGATGCTCGATTCATGCCGGTCGAAGCCGGCCGCGCGGCTCGCGAAGAAGACGGGCACGATCTTCCCGCCGATCGCCGCTGCCAACACCAGCACCAGCCAGCCGAGGTCGTTCGCGGTCAGCCCCAGAAGATTGGTGCGGAGTCCCGTGAAGGTGAAGAACACAGGCAGGAAGAACACCAGCGTGAAATGTCCGACCTGCCGATGCCATGCTTCGACGAAGGCGGGGTGGCGGTGGAACAACAGCCCCGCCGCGAAACCGCCGAAAATGGCGAAGATGCCGATCTGGAAGGTCGCGATCGCCAGCGCGAACATGATGCAGAAGGTGATCGCCATCAGATTGGCCGGGATATGGCCGTCGACGAGTGGGTAACGGCGCAGCAGTCGATCGACCAGCGGCGCACCGAGGAAACGCATACCGACGAGCAACGCGGCGATCGCCAGCAGCCGCCAGAACAGGAACGCGCCCGAGAAAGCGGACGTCGCATAGGCCGAGATGCAGGCCAGCATGACCCAGCCGACCACGTCGTTGATCGCTGCGGCCGAGATCGCGACGACGCCGATCGGAGTCCGCGTCAGTTCGAACTCGCGCAGGATGCGGCCGAGGATAGGCACCGCGGTGATCGCCAGCGCGACACCGCAGAACAGCGAATAGGTCAGCGGATCGATGCCGGGCGCGATCGATGCCGCCGACGCGAAGCCCAGCCACAATCCGAGCGCAAAGGGCACCGCGATCGAGCCGATCGCGATCAGCCCCACGGCCCGCTTGGCTCGCGCCTCGCGCAAATGGCCGAATTCGAAATCGGCGCCGATCTGGAACATCAGCAGGATGAGTCCAATCTGGCTCAGCATGGTGATCGGCTGGCTGGCCTTGGCCCCGAACAGCGCCAGCGACGCGCCCGGAAACAAATGGCCGAACAGCGACGGCCCAAGCAGAAGCCCGGCGATGATCTCACCGATCACGCCGGGTTGCCCGATCGCCCGGAAGGCGCTGTTCATCAGCCGTGCCGCACCGATCATCACGATCAGCTGCAACAGGATCGAAAACAGCAGCTGCTCGTTTGCGTGGACCGACGCCATTCCATCCCCCCGGATTATGATTGGGGGCGGACGCTACGCACTTGGCCGACGCTGTCAACGATTACGGTGATGCTCGCCCTTCACCCAGCGGATGGTCCGCGACGACGCCCGCATCACGACGCTATCAGTCGTCATGACGCCGTTCTTGCGGTGCTTGACGCCGGCCAGCAGCGAGCCGTCGGTCACGCCGGTCGCGGCGAAGATGGCATCGCCCTTCACCAGATCCTCAAGCTCGTAGATGCGGTTGAGGTCGGTCACGCCCCATTTGCGGGCGCGCGCCTTCTCGTCCTCGTTGCGGAACAGCAGGCGACCCTGGAACTGGCCGCCGACGCAGGCGAGCGCGGCCGCCGCCAGCACGCCCTCGGGCGCGCCGCCCGAACCCATATACATGTCGATCGTGGTGTCGGGGTTGGTGACCGCGATCACGCCTGCGACGTCGCCGTCGGGGATCAGGTGGACGCCGCAGCCGAGCGCGCGCAGCTCGGCGATCAGCTTCTCGTGGCGCGGGCGATCGAGCACCATCACCACGATCTCGTCGGGCTGGACGCCCTTGGCCTTGGCGAAGGCGCGCACATTCTCGGTCGGCGTGCGATCGAGCGAGACGAGGCCCCGCGCGTAGCCCGGCCCGATCGCCAGCTTGTCCATGTAGACGTCGGGCGCGTTGAGCAGGCAGCCCTGCTCGGCGATGGCGAGAACCGCGAGCGCGTTGGGGCCGGCCTTTGCGGTGATCGTGGTACCTTCCAGCGGATCGAGCGCGATGTCGATCTTCGGCCCCGTGCCGCGACCTACCTTCTCGCCGATGTAGAGCATCGGCGCTTCGTCGCGCTCACCCTCGCCGATCACGACCGTGCCGTCGAAGTCGAGTTCATTGAACGCATGCCGCATCGCCTCGACGGCAGCGGCATCAGCCGCCTTCTCGTCGCCACGGCCGATCAGTTTGGCAGCCGCGATCGCCGCCGCCTCCGTGACGCGCACCATCTCGAGTACGAGCACTCGATCGAGAACCTTGCTTGCGGCGACGCTATCGACTGTCATGTTGCTTCCCAGTTCCTCAATCCTGCGCTGAGCGATAGGGAAGGCATGTGGCGATGTCGAGCATGGCAGCGCTGATCCTGATCGCCTCGGCTACGGGACTTGTTCGGCCTGCCGAACCACGCACTGCCGCCGGGCAAGCCGATGGAGATCTTCGGGCCGCTGCGCGAAGGCCCCGACGACTGACGGTCAGACGTCGAGGATGTGCATCAGCATCGGCCGATCGAGCAGGCTAGGCGATCCCTCGAGCCGGGCGAGCGCGTCGGTGACCGCGCGCTCGGGGCCTTCGTGCGTCACCATCGCCACCAGCACGCCACCGTCGGGCGTGGTGCCGCGCTGGATCAGGCTTTCGATCGAGACGCCCGCGTCGCGCATGGCCGCCGCGATCTCGGCCAGCACGCCCGGCCGATCGACCACCGAGAAGCGCAGATAGGCACGCCCGCGCCGCTCGCCGGGGAGTGCCGGAGCCATCGCGGCGAGGCTAGCCACCGGCATCGCGAAGGCCGGCCCATATTCGCCGCGCGCTATGTCGATCAGGTCGGCGACCACCGCGGAGGCAGTCGGCCCCTCGCCGGCGCCGCGACCCTCGAAGAACAGGCGGCCGACGAAATTGCCCTCCGCCACCACGGCGTTGAGCGATCCCGCGACATGCGCGAGCGGATGGGCCGCGGGCACCAGGCAGGGATGGACGCGCTGGAACAGGCCCGCGGTGCGGCTGCCCTCGGGCTGCGCCTCGGCCAGGCCGACGAGGCGGACGCGGTAGCCCAACGCCTGCGCCTGCGCGATGTCGGCCGCGATGACGTGCCGGATGCCGGAAATCGCCGCCGCGCCGAAATCGATCTTCGTGCCGAACGAGAGGCTGGCAAGGATCGACAGCTTGTGCGCGGCGTCGACGCCGTCGATGTCGAAGCTGGGATCGGCCTCGGCATAGCCCAGCCGCTGCGCCTCGCTCAGCACTTCGGCAAAGTCTCGGCCCTCGGCCTCCATGGTGGTCAGGATATAATTGCAGGTGCCGTTGAGGATGCCATAGACGCGCCCGATCGCATTGGCCGCCGCCCCTTCACGCAGCCCCTTGATGACCGGGATGCCGCCCGCCACCGCGGCCTCATATTTGAACGCGACGCCCTTGGCCTCCGCGTCACCGGCCAGATCGAGACCGTGGTGGGCGATCATCGCCTTGTTGGCCGTGACGAAGTGGCGCCCGCCCGCGATCGTCTGGCGTGCCAGCGTCAGCGCCGGGCCGTCCGCCCCGCCGATCAGCTCCACCACCACGTCGACATCGTCGCGCGCGGCAAGCTCGGCCGCATCGTCCACCCACAGGAAACGGGAGAGGTCCACGCCACGGTCGCGCGTCCGGTCGCGCGCGGAGACGGCGACGATCTCGATGGCGCGCCCGGCGCGCCGCTCGACGATCTCGCGATTCGCGTCGATCAGCTTGATCACCCCAGCCCCCACGGTGCCGAGACCAGCCAGAGCGACACGCAATGCATTGGACATTAAAAAACCCTCCCGACGAACCGGCCTTGGCTGGCACGTCGGGAGGGGAAAGGGCAAGCACCTCCCTTCTTCACCGGCTGGAAGAAGGACTGGGCTCAGCCTAAACGCGACGCCTTAGCGGCAGCGCACATTGCCGCGATCGATCGAGCGGCCGATCAGCGCACCGCCGCCCGCGCCCAGCACCGTGCCGAGCGTGTTGCCGCCAATCGCGTTGCCGAGGAGGCCGCCGCCGATCGCGCCGATCACCAAGCCGGTCGTGCCGTCATTGCGCTTGCAATAATAGCGCCCGTCACCGCCACGATAGACATAGTCGTCACGGCCCAGGCGGCGCTCGCGATAGCGGCGGTCGTCATGATAGGACCGCGACGGATCCCAGTCACGGCGGTCGCCTTGCCAGTGATAGTCGCCACGATCACGATCGCGACGATCGCCGTTCCAGTCACCATGATCATGGTCGCGGTGATCGCCCTGCCAATCCTGCGCAAGGGCCGCGCTAGGAAGCATCGTCGCCGGCATCGCCAGCGCAGCGACGGTCAGCGCCCCGAGAATCATCGTCCTCATCGATCCACTCCTTGCAGTACACCCGCTCAACCGATCGCACCGTGAATGGTTGCGCGACCGGTTCGATCATCCTGCGCCGCTCCCTATGGAGCGACGCTGAACGGCTCGGTCAGGCAACAGACAGGATCAGGCGGGTTGGCGATGTGGCTCGCCGGCGGCCGGCGCATTGATCCCCATCGACTGGAGGTAGCGCTTGATGTTGCGCGCCGCCTGCCGGATGCGGTGTTCATTCTCCACCAGCGCGATGCGGACGAAGCCTTCGCCCTCCTCGCCGAAGCCGACGCCCGGCGCCACGGCCACCTGGGCATGAGTGAGCAGCTGCTTGGAGAACTCCATCGCGCCGAGATGCCGGAGCGCCGGCGGAATCGGCGCCCAGGCGAACATCGAGGCTTCGGGCGACGGCACCTGCCAGCCGGCCGACGCCAGCCCTTCGATCAGCACGTCGCGCCGGCGCTTGTAGGTCGCCCGGAATTCGGCGACGCAATCCTGCGGGCC
>DATGEV010000337.1:0-2248 GCA_035309885.1 Sphingomonas sp. | reverse complement strand
GCGAATCACGCCGGCCGGGAGTCTGGTGGATCTGGGGTCCCCGGTTCGCGCCAAGGCGGTCGCGATCAATCCGAACGCCCGCACCCGTACTGGCGCGGTGCTGCTCATGGGGGCTGCCGAGCAGATCGTCGTCTTCAACCTCGTCACCGGCAGGGTGGTGCAGCGCTACGCCGCGCCCACTGTCTACAACGGGTCGTTCACCGGGATTGCCTATACGCCGGACGGCAACAAGCTCCTGTTCAGTGATGACTACGACAATCTGGTCGCAATCTCGAACGTCGATTCCACCGCCGGCACGCTCTCGCCCGCGGGGATCGTGTCGATCCCCGCGCCCGCGAATCCAAACCTGTTCTCGCCGGCCGTGGCTAATGCGGGCGGCATCGCTTTGGCGAACGGGTCGATCGGCCTCGTGGCCCTGAACGCGGGCAACACGCTGGGCGTCTTCGATGTGCGCACCGGAGTCTTCGATGTGGAAGTTCCGGTCGGCAATGCGCCGAATCACGTGGTGAGCGACGGCCGCTTCGCCTATGTCAGCAACGAAGGCGGCCGCCCGGCGACCGCGTCGGATTTCACCAATCTCTCGGACGGCACGCCGATTGTGGTCGACCCTGTGAACGCCGCGGCGACCACCGGCACGGTCTCGGTAGTCGACCTCGAGTCGAACACCCTCAGCGCGACCATCAACGTAGGCCTGCACCCAGCGGGCATGGCGCTCTCGCGATCGATGCTCTATGTGGCCAACACGTACGATGACAGCGTGTCGGTTGTCGATACGCATCGCCGGCAAGTGGTGCGCACCATCAAGGTCGGCTTGCCGGGCGGAGCCTTCGGCGCGGGGCCCAACGACATCGCGATCGGCGAAGGCAAGGCTTACGTCACCCTCGGCCAGTCGAACGCGATCGCCGTGGTCGATCTGGAGAAAGGCGCGGTGGAAGGCTACATCCCGACCGCGTACTTCCCGACCAGCATCGCCTTCGACCAGGCCGGCCGCGAGCTCGTGGTGGCGGACGACAAGGGCGTGGGCGCGCAAGGTGTGCGGACGACGCTCTACAAGGCGAACGCGTATAACACCCATGAAGATACGGGCGTCGTCAATTTGATCCCGCTTCCCTCGGCTCAGGACTTGAGTGAGATGACCGCCGAGGTGATCGAGAACAATCACTGGAACACGAGGGCCGCGCATCTCGACGAGGACAAGGCCGACAAGCACGCGGCGCCGGTCGCGATTCCGGCGTACATCGGCGAGCCTTCGCTGATCAAGCATGTGTTTCTGATCATCAAGGAGAACCGCACCTACGATCAGATGCTGGGGGATTTGCCGCAGGGCAACGGGGATGCGAGTCTGGCGGTATTCGGCGCCAACATTCCGAATCAGAAGGCCTTGATCGAGCGCTTCCCGCTGCTCGACAACGTATACGCGCCGAGCCGTCAATCGGCGGACGGTCATCCGTGGATCGTGGAATCGGGTTCGTTCTACTCGAACGATATCCAGTCCTCGGACTGGGTGCGCAGCTACCCCGGCGGCAACAGCAACGACGCGTTGACTTACACGCAGCGCGGCTTCATCTGGTCCGAGGCTGAGAAACTCGGGCTCAATGTCAAAATGTACGGCGAATGGAGTGGTCGGCAGACGATCGCCGGACGCTATAGCTGGGCGGATTTCTACAACACCGCGCTCTATAAGGAGTCGCGCGGCAAGCAAGGCGCGAACATCGTGCCGGACGACTCCGATCTCGAGACCACCACGGTGCCCTCCGCCGCCGCGATCCTGGATCCGCATTATCCTTCCTTCAACACCGGCATACCGGATCAATACCGCGTCGACTACTACCTGACGATCTTTCAGAAGCAAGTAGCGAGCGGCTCGGTTCCGAGCTTCACCATCATCTGGCTGCCGAATGACCACACGAGCGGCTACACCGAAGGCTTTCCGGTCCCGAGCAGCGCACAAGCCGATAACGATCTTGCCCTCGGGCGCTTGGTCGAAGCGATCAGCAACTCGAGCGCCTGGCCGACCACGGCGATCTTCGTCGAGGAGGACGACGCACAGAACGGCGTCGATCACGTCGACGGCCATCGCCAGCCGGTCTACGTGATCAGCCCCTACGCGGTTCCACCCCAGTCGGGGGGCGTGGGACGGGTGATCCACACCACCTATACGGCCGAGAACATCAACCGCACCATCGAGCACATCCTCGGGCTGCAGCCGTTGACCCAATTCGACCGCACCGCGTCGCCGATGTTCGAC
>DATGEV010000336.1:0-4365 GCA_035309885.1 Sphingomonas sp. | reverse complement strand
ACTTCGTCTATAATGGCGAGATCATCTTCGCGACCGAGGGCTATTCGAGCAAATCCTCGGCCACCAACGCCATCGAGTCGATCAAGAAGAACGGCCCCGACGCGCCGACCGATGATCAGACCGTCTAACTCGGCTTCCCTGGCCCGGCTCCGCGTTGATCGGGGCCGGGCCGCACTGTCTTCAGAGACGCGGCAGCGTCACGCCCCGCTGGCCCATATATTTGCCGGCGCGATCGGCATAGCTGATCTCGCACGGCTCGTTGCCCTTGAGGAACAGAAACTGGCACGCCCCCTCGTTGGCGTAGACCTTGGCCGGTAGCGGCGTCGTGTTGGAGAATTCCAGCGTCACATGGCCTTCCCAGCCGGGTTCCAGCGGGGTCACGTTCACGATGATGCCGCAGCGCGCATAGGTGGACTTGCCGAGGCAGATCACCAGCACATCGCGCGGCACGCGGAAATATTCCACCGTCCGAGCCAGCGCAAAGCTGTTGGGCGGGATGATGCAGCAGTCGGTCTTGCGATCGACGAAGCTGTTCTGCGCGAAATCCTTGGGATCGACCGTCGCGCTGTCGACATTGGTGAAGATCTTGAACTCGTCGGCCACGCGCGCGTCATAGCCGTAGGAGGAGAGGCCGTAGCTGATGCAGCCCTCGCGCCGCTGCGCTTCGACGAAGGGCTCGATCATGCCATGCTCCATCGCCTGCTCGCGGATCCAGCGGTCGGATTGGATGGACATCGGGGCTCCTTGGAACGCTCTCGTGACGAATGCCCGCTTTCGCGGGAAGCGGCCACCGGGGCAAGGGGGTTTCGGGCCGAACGGCAGACGGGGTAGGCGGTGCTGGTGCTTGGCCCGTCGCAAGGGGCGCGGAAAATTAAATTTCAACCATGGTTCCGAACCACTCCCTGATCGGATTGCGGCACCGGGTGACGCTCTGTAGGCCCTCTGCCAATGCGTTTGGCGTCCACTCAGCAGTCCGGTTATCTGAACCATGCTTCGTTCGGGAGCCGGGCGACGTCCTTTGCGCTGTCGGTCGCGATGGTGCTGCTGCTCGTCTTCATGCTGGTGAAGCTGGGGGCGTTGCCCTTCGTGTCTCCGCCGAAGACGAAGCCGCTGATCCTGCTGCAACTCCCGCAGTCGATTTCCCCGACGCACGAAAAGGCCCCGGCCAAGACGCAGCGCGCGTCCCACAGCGCGTCGTCCCATGCGGCCGTCGCGGTTTCGAAGCCTCCGCCGCCGCCCGCTCCGCCGCCGGTGCCGTGGATGGTGACGCCACTCACCACCCAGGAGCTCGCCTCGGCGGACATCGGCACCAAGCCCTCGCGGAACGCTCACGATACGGTCGGTGACCCGGCGAGCGGTAATGGGTCGGGCAAGGACAGTGCTGCCACTTACGGCCCGGGCGAGGGGCCGGGCGGGGAACAGCTGTTCGATCCCGACTGGTACTCCAAGCCGACGGACGCACAGCTCGCTTATTATATGCCCTCCGGTGGCGCGCCCGAAGGATGGGCGATGATCGCCTGCCAGACGGTTGAGAAATATCATGTCGACAACTGTCATGAGCTGGGCGAGACGCCCGGCTCCGGGCTGGCTCGCGCCTTGCGGCAGGCCGCCTGGCAGTTTCTCGTACGCCCGCCCCGCATCGGCGGTCGGCCCATGATCGGCGCTTGGGTGCGTATCCGCTTCGACTTCCACCGCGAGACCGTGCGTAATTCGTCCCGGATAGGGATGAGTTCCGGACACAGTTCGGGCGACCGATAGGGGCGAACAGGGCATCCGATCGAAGAGGCCAGCCTTCGCTTCTCCACATGGAGGGACGCGCCCGTCAGCCTCGGGCCTTCATCACGACAGAGGCGATGGCGGCGACGAGCGTGCAGGGTATCCGCCGCTCAGTAGCGACGCAGCAGCCCTGCGAGGCGTCCCTGCACGCGCACTTGGCCCGCGGCGTAGCGCTGCGGGGAGTAGGCGTGATTGGCCGGATCGAGACGGACCATCTGGCCTTCGCGCCGGAAATATTTGAGCGTCGCCTCATTGTCGTCGATCAGCGCTACGACGATCTCGCCGTCGCGGGCCGTCTCGGCGCGCCGGATGAGCGCATAGTCGCCGTCGAGGATGCCGGCCTCGATCATCGAGTCTCCCGAAACCTCGAGCGCATAATGCTCGCCTGGCCCCAGCAGGGCTGCGGGAACGGCAAGACTGCTCTGCCCCTCCAGCGCCTCGATCGGGGCGCCGGCGGCAATGCGACCGTGGAGCGGAAGGTCGATCACGCCGTCATTGGCCGCGACAGGCGGCACGTTCGGCGCAGCCATCGGTGGCACGAGGGGCGTGGTCAAGGCGGCCGGCGTGAGCGGGATCACGCCCTCCGGCATCCGCACCACCTCGAGCGCGCGGGCGCGATTAGGCAGGCGGCGGATGAAGCTGCGCTCCTCGAGCGCGCGGATCAGGCGGTGAACGCCCGACTTCGACTTGAGATCGAGCGCGTCCTTCATCTCTTCGAACGAAGGCGAGACACCCGTCTCGGCCAGTCGTTCATGGATGAAACAGAGAAGCTCATGTTGCTTGCGCGTCAGCATCGGCGATCCCCCGAGCAACTCCTTAGGAACGGATGGCGAACGTGTAGGCAACCTTGAGCGACCTGTCAACGTTCCGGTGCTCAATCCAGCGACAGCATCTCGGCAATGTCGCCGGCAGCAGCGGCCGGCGCGTGGGGCGGGCGAACAATCAGTCCATCGGCCGCGGCAAGGGCCGCAAGCGCTGCCGAGTCCTGCCCGTCGGGTGCAAAGGCGCGGCCGTCCTCGATGCGAGCGCGCAGATAATCCTGGCGTGGGCCGTTCGCTGGAAGCGGAGCACCGAGAACGACGGTGCGCATCGCTGGCAGCGGATCGGCGGCCCCACCGAACCGGGCCACGAGCGGAAGCAGGAAGAGAGTGGCGGTAACGTAGCTCGATACTGGATTGCCCGGCAGGCCGAGCACGATCGCGTTGCCCAGCCGCCCAGCGAGCAGCGGCTTGCCCGGCCGCATCGCCACCCGCCAGAAGTCGAGCGCCGCGCCGGCCTTCTCCAACGCGGGGCGGACGAGATCGCGGTCGCCGACCGAAACACCGCCGGTGGTGACGATGATGTCCGCGTACCGCGCGGCGGTACGGAAGGCCTGGGTGATCGCATCGAGATCGTCGGCGACGATGCCCCTGTCCTCAACGATCGCCGGGTGTCCGGCGAGCAGCGCGGCCAGCATCGGGGCGTTGGATGCAGGTAGCCTGGCGCCGGGCGTTGGCTCGCCGGGAGGCACCAGCTCGTCGCCTGTGGAGATCAGCGCGATGCGTGGGTGGCGGCGGACGGGAAGCGTACCGTGACCGCCAATTCCGGCGAGTGCCACATGACGGGCGGTGATCTGCCGGCCGGCGGCGATGAGCTTGCTGCCCACGGCGAAGTCGGTCGCGCGGGGGCGGACATTGCCTCCGATGCGGAGCGGGCCTTCGCCGGACATCAACAGTCGGTCGCCGTCGCGCGCGGCCTCTTCCTGCACCAGCACGCTGTCGGCGCCTTGCGGCATGGGGGCACCGGTGAAGATCCGCGCGGCCTCATGGGGGCCAAGAGCACGATCGAGCCCGGCGCCGGCTGCGCTCTCACCCACCACGATCCAGGGCCCGGGGCGCTCTGCATAGCGGATGGCGTAGCCGTCCATCGCGGAGAGATCGTGGCTCGGCTGGTCGCGGCGGGCGAGTACGTCCTCCCCGGCCCAGCGGCCGACCGCATCGACCAGCGGCACTGTCTCAATGGCGAGTGGTTCGGCGAGCGCCAGCAGCCGGGCCTGCGCCTCGGCGACGGGCAGCAGGCTCATGCCTCGGCCCGCCAGTCGCCCGAGCGTCCGCCCGATTTGGCGAGCAGCCGCACGCCGCCGATCACCATGCCGCGATCAAGCGCCTTGGCCATGTCGTAGACCGTCAGCAGCGCCACCGAGACGGCGGTCATCGCCTCCATTTCGATGCCGGTGGTGTGGGTGGTGCGCACCGTCGCGGTGGCCGCGACGCCGTCCTCCTCGACGACCAGATCAAGCGTGACGCCCGAAATCGGCAGCGGGTGGCAGAGCGGGATGAGATCGGCGGCGCGCTTGGCGGCCATGATACCGGCGACGCGGGCAACGGCGAGCACGTCGCCCTTCTTCACCGCGCCCTCGCGGATCGCCTGGGCGGCTTCGGGCGACATCGTGATGCGGCCGGTAGCGCTCGCCTCGCGGGCGGTAGCGGGCTTGGCCGAGACGTCGACCATGCGGACGGCACCGCCTTCGTCGAGATGGGTCAGACCGCCTGTCATACGCCAGTCAGCAGCATGCGGGTAGCGGCCTCGACATCGGCCTGCCGCATCAGC
>DATGEV010000335.1:0-2836 GCA_035309885.1 Sphingomonas sp. | reverse complement strand
GTCGATTTCGAGCACGAGCGGCGCGAGGAGGTGATCCAGCACATCTACCAGCGCTACGGCCGCCACCGCGCCGGCATCGCCGCCACCGTCATCCACTATCGCCCGAGGAGCGCGGTGCGCGAGGTGGGCAAGGTGCTGGGCCTCTCCGAAGACATCACCACGCGGCTCACCAGCACCGTCTGGGGCAGCTATGGCGGCACCATGGAGGCGCAGCGCATCGCCAACGCCGGCTTCGATCCGGATGCGCCCGAGCTCGCCCGGCTGTACTGGATCGTCAACCAGCTGCTCGATGCGCCGCGCCATCTCTCACAGCATGTCGGCGGCTTCGTGCTGACGCAGGGGCGATTGGACGAGCTGGTGCCAATCCACAACGCCGCGATGGACGACCGCACCTTCATCGAATGGGACAAGGACGATATCGACGCGCTCAATCTGATGAAGGTCGATGTGCTGGCGCTCGGCATGCTCACCTGCATCCGCAAGGCGTTCGACCTGATGCGGCGACACGACCTTGGCGACTGGTCGCTCGCCACCATCCCGCAGGAGGCGCCGCAGGTCTACGACATGCTGTGCGAGGGCGACAGCATCGGCGTGTTCCAGGTCGAGAGCCGCGCCCAGATCAACATGCTGCCGCGCCTGAAACCCCGGACATTCTACGATCTCGCCGTGCAGGTGGCGATCGTGCGGCCGGGGCCGATCGAGGGCGACATGGTCCACCCCTATCTCAAGCGGCGCTCGGGCAAGGAGCAGACGGATTTTCCGAAACCCGCCCCGCCGCACGACCCCGATGAGCTGAGGACGGTGCTGGGCGACACCTATGGCGTGCCGCTGTTCCAGGAACAGGCGATGAAGCTCGCCATCGTCGCGGCCGGCTTCACACCCGACGAGGCCAACCAGCTGCGCCGCGCGATGGCGACCTTCCGCAATGTCGGCACGATCGGCCATTTCGAAGACAAGATGATCCGCGGAATGGTCGCGCGCGGCTATGACGCCGCCTTCGCCCAGCGCTGCTACAACCAGATCAAGGGCTTCGGCAGCTATGGCTTCCCCGAAAGCCACGCCATCTCGTTTGCGCTGCTGGTCTATGTCTCGTCGTGGATCAAATGCTTCCACCCGGCGGTGTTCGCGGCAGCGCTGCTCAACTCGCAGCCGATGGGCTTCTACGCGCCCGCCCAGATCGTCCGCGACGCGCGCGAGCATGGCGTCGAAGTGCGCGGCCCCGACGTCAACGCCAGCGACTGGGACAACAGCCTCGAAGCGCTCGACGGCGGCAGTCCTGCGCTGCGCGTCGGCTTCCGCCAGATCGACGGCTTCCGCGAGGATTGGGGGCACGCCATCGCCGCCGCGCGCGCCGAAGACGGGCCGTTTGCCAGTATCGAGGAGATCGCGCGGCGCGCCGAGCTGCCCTCGCGCGCGCTGCACCTGCTCGCCGATGCCGACGCCTGCCGCTCGATCGGGCTCGACCGGCGCCCGGCGGCCTGGGAGGTGCGGCGGATGCCCGGCGGCGCGGAGCTTCCGCTGTTCGCCGCCGCGCGCGCCCGCGAGCTGGGCGGGGAGCCTGACGCCGCGCTCCCCGCCATGCCGCTCGCCGAGGAGGTGACCGCCGACTATCAGACCACGCGCCTGTCGCTGAAGGCGCACCCGATGCAGTTCCTGCGCGCGACGCTCCGCGCCGAGGGCGTGCTGAGCAGCGCGGAGCTGGCCGCCGCGAAGAATGGCGCGAAGGCGAAGGTGGCGGGGGTCGTTCTGGTCCGCCAGCGGCCCGGCAAGGGCAATGCCATCTTCGCCACGCTGGAGGATGAGACGGGGATCGTGAACATCCTGCTCTGGGCGCGGCTGTTCGAGCGCTATCGCCGTCCGCTGATGGCCTCGCGCCTGATGCTGGCCGAGGGCGAGGTGCAGAAGGGCGAGGAAGGGGTGATCCACCTGATGGCGACCCGCATCGTCGACCGCACCACCCTGCTCGACCGGCTGGGCACCGAGGGAGAGGTGCCGATCGAGCATTCGCGGGGCGACATCGCCGCCCACCCCGAAACGCCGCGCGGCCACCACCCGAGGGACGTGCGGATCATCCCGAAGTCACGGGATTTCCATTGAGAGAGCATCCGGCCCCGGCGCGTTTTAGCCCGCAGCCCGCGGCCACATCGATGATAGTCTGCGTGCACCCATGGGAGACATTGCCATGCGCCATGAAATCATCCCCAATCTTCGCTATGCCGACGCGCTCGACGCGATCGACTTTCTCTGCTCTGCCTTCGGTTTCGAGCGCCGGGCGGTCTATCTGGCCGAGAGCGATCCGCATACCGTCCAGCACGCCCAGCTCGTCTGGCGCGATCGCATGGTGATGGTCTACAGCCTGAACGACACCGAATATGCGCGCGCCGCCCCGATGAAGACGGTCGCCGAAGCCGGCGGGCCGACGATCGGCCTCTATCTCATCGTCGATAATGTCGACGCGCACGCCGAACGCGCACGCGCGGCCGGGGCGGACATTTTCCTCGGCCCCGACGACAAGGACTATGGCGGCCGCGGCTATTCGGCGCGCGACCCCGAAGGTCATGTCTGGAGCTTCGGCGACTATGATCCCTGGGCGGAGTCATAAGATCCTGCCGGAACGCTGGGACGGCCATCCTCCCCGCTCTCTCAGCGAGGGGAGGCCCCTTTCCATGTAGACTGTATGTTCGCGAGCTGAAGATGGCCCGCCCCGCTGGTAAGCTGCGATCGGGGGTTGCCCTGGATTGGCGGGAGCCGAGCCCCAAGCTTAAGCGAGGCGGACCATGACGGAGCATAGCAAGCTTTTCATCGGGTTGGACACGTCGAAGCGCAGCATCTCGGT